>JARDZI010000163.1 GCA_029240935.1 Clostridiales bacterium | reverse complement strand
CTATTAGAAGCATTTAAATACGGTCCTCCACCACATGGCGGCTTAGCATATGGATTGGATAGATTAGTAATGTTCCTTACTGGAACAGAAAACATAAAGGATGTTATTGCATTCCCTAAAAACCAAAATGCTGGAGATCCAATGACAAATGCACCATCAAAGGTTGATAAAAAGCAACTTGATGAACTTGGAATAGCTGTAATAGAAAAATAAATTGATGGGTTGTCACAAAATATTTTCTAATAAAATTGTTCTTAATTTAAGTTATATCCTAAATACTTTTTAATAAAAAATAGTATTTAGGATATAATAATGATATACAAAATAATTAAAAAGTTATACTTACTTTAATATTGAAAAGACACTAGTTTGGTGATATATTAAAAGTAAGTAAACAGCCCCTGCCGTATGCGCCATGATGGATTATGTATTGTTCCAACACTGATTAAATGGGAGCCCCTTCTCCTAATGCGGAGTGTATGCCTTATATAAGGAAACAAGAAACATCAGGGAGGACACCCACCTGCTTTAGGGCAGGATCAATCATTCCATCAAACGGTACGGTGGGTATTTTTATGTTTAAATTTGTTTCTGAATTCTTAACGACTGATGTCACATCATCACTATAAAGTATATTATATTTAACACATATATTTATTTAAGGAGGAAATTTTATGCTAGGACCCTTTTCCAGAACTGAACTGATTATTGGCAGTGAGGGTATGGATAAACTAAAAAATGCTTCTGTAGCTATATTTGGAGTAGGAGGAGTAGGCTCTTATACAGCTGAAGCTCTTGCAAGATGTAATATAGGAAAACTTATATTAGTAGACGATGATGTTATTTGTTTAACAAATATTAACCGTCAGCTACATGCAACTACAAAAACAGTTGGACGTGATAAAGTAGATGCTATGGCAGAAAGAATTAAGGATATAAACCCCAAAATTGAGGTCGTGACTTATAAAAAGTTCTACAACAGCGAAAGTGCAGAGGAATTGCTATCTAAGGATTATGATTATGTTGTTGATGCTATAGACACGGTATCTGGTAAAATTGATCTTGTTGTTAGATGTAATGAAATGGCTATTCCAATTATAAGCAGTATGGGTGCAGGTAATAAGCTTGATCCTACAGGTTTTGAGATAACAGATATATATAAAACAAGCGTTTGTCCTCTTGCAAAGGTAATGAGATCTGAATTGAGAAAAAGGGGTATAAAAAAATTGAAGGTAGTTAGTTCTAAGGAAGAGCCAATAAGGCCAGATGAAAACTCAGCAGCTTCATGTAAGCATAGCTGTATTTGTCCTCCTGGTAACGCTAGAAAATGTACTCAAAGAAGGGCAATACCAGGTAGTATTTCATTTGTACCTTCAGTAGTAGGACTTATAATTGCTTCTGAGATTGTTAAAGATTTAATAAAGTAACTTGTATTTATTTGTGTGTAGTGTATAATAATTATAAACATAGTTAAAGGAGGATTTTATTTTGGCTGGAAATATTTCATTTGATATTGTATCAGAAATTAATATGCAGGAAATGGATAATGCTATAAATCAGACTAGAAAGGAAATCTCCCAGCGATATGATTTTAAAGGATCGATGGCGGAAATAGATTTTAATAATGAAGAATTAAGGATTCATGCTCAAGATGAATTTAAGCTAGAAGGTATAATGGAAATACTTAAAGGCAAAATGGTAAAAAGAGGAATTTCGCCTAAGTTTTTAGATTATCAAAAGCTTGAACCAGCTTCAAATGGAACAGTTAGACAAGTTGTTAAAATCAAAAAGGGAATCCAAAAGGATAAGGCAAAGGAAATTGTACAGGATATTAAAAATTCAAAAATTAAAGTACAAGGTCAGATAATGGATGATGTCATTAGAGTCTCTGGCAAGGATAAGGATGATCTCCAAGCTGTTATTCAATTTGTAAAAGGTAAGGACTATGAAATTGAACTTCAGTTTACAAACTATAGATCATAGATGTAGAATGGGGGTTTAAAATGGAATGTTCAAAAACCGACTTACTTAAGAGGCTGCGAAGGATTGAGGGACAAATAAAGGGTATACAAAAAATGATTGATAAGGATGAATGCTGTAATGATGTATTAATTCAGATTGCTGCAGTTAGAGCAGCCATCAATAAGGTTGGCGGATTAATGCTTGAAAGTTATTCAAAATCCTGTATTAGACAAGCAACTGAAAATAGCTCTGAAGATAACAATGTTGATGAACTAATTAATACTATTTTGAAATTCATGAAATGAAATACAACAGCTGTAGATTTAACAGCTGTTGTATTTTTTTATTCATTGAAGTAAAATTTATCATGATACAACTATTTATTGGTGTAAGGAGTGATTTAATGCAGTTTTATAGAGAATTATTAGACATTCTTATTAAATACATAGAAGAGGGTATACATGTAATAGATTCAAATGGTAAAACAATTATATATAATAAAGCAATGGAGGGACTTGAGGGACTTGAAGGTGTTGAGGTAATAGATAAAAAGTTTCTAGAGATTTTTCCAAGCTTAAATGAAACAACCAGTACTCTTTACAGAGTAATGAATACTGGGGAACCTATATCGGATAAATACCAGAATTATGTTAATAAGCTAGGTCATAATATTACAGCTGTTAACACAACAGTACCAATTAAACAAGATGGGCTAGTTGTTGGTGCTGTTGAAATATCTAGAAATTTCACAAAAATAATTGATTTATATGATAGAATTACTCATTTAAGAGAAAAAAATAATATTAATAAGGTGGGAACTCTTTCTTTTGAAAATATTACAGGGTATAGCTCAAACTTTTTAAAGGCAGTGGAGAATGCAAAAAAAGCATCTAAGTCCTCCTCTACAGTATTAATATGTGGAGATACTGGAACTGGTAAGGAGGTATTTGCAAAATGCATTCATAATGAAAGTAATAGATTTAATAAACCATTTATTGCTGTGAATTGTGCAGCACTTCCAGAAGGACTTCTTGAAGGAATACTTTTTGGTACAGTAAAGGGTGGATTTACAGGTGCAGTAGATAGACCAGGACTTTTTGAACAGTCAGATGGAGGTACATTACTTCTTGATGAAATAAACTCTATGAGCGTTGCACTTCAGGCAAAGCTATTAAGAGTACTTCAAGAAGGATATTTAAGAAGAGTTGGAGATATAAAGGATATTCCGGTTAATGTGAGAATAATTGCTACTACTAATGAGGATCCTCAAGTTGCAATAAATAAAGGTGCTTTGAGAAAGGATTTGTTCTATAGGCTTAATGTAGTAAATATTTTAATACCTCCACTTAGGGAGAGAAAAGAGGATATTCCATTATTCATTAAGGAATTTGTTGCAAAATATAATGAAAGTCTTTCAAAAAATGTTTGGGAAATTTCAAATGAGATTTATGATGGATTTATGTCTTATGATTGGCCAGGTAACGTTAGAGAATTAAAAAATTATATTGAAGGTGCAATGAATATGGTTAGTGGACATATTTTGAAGAAGGAATTCTTTACACCACAGGTTCAGGAGTTAATCTTTTCTAATAACAATAAAACTCCTTCTTATGTAAGCTATGAATATGATTTTAATGTTGCAATTGATGAATATATGGATTCGGTTGAGAAAAGTATTATTTTAAGGGCATTAATACAAGCCAAACAAAATATATCTGAGGCAGCAAGATTATTAAAATTAAAAAGGCAAACTCTTCAGCATAAAATGAAAAAATATAATATAAATAATTGACTAAAATTTAAGCATCCCTGTGCAAAATATTTTGCACAGGCTTTTTTTAGAATTAATATCCTCATAAACACTAGCTCGTAAAATTATTTAAGGGTGCAAATAATATTGCACTTATATAAAATATACAAAATGAACAAAATAATAGAATAAATATACAAATATTTTAATTGATTTATGTATATTTATTCTTTGTACTCTTAATTTACTTTAGTAATAATTGGCATAGAAATTGCTTTATAAGTAGTAAGAATATAAATAGTTTTAGGAGGAATACATATGAGAGAAAATATTAAAGTTGCAATTTGGGGATTTGGTGCGATGGGAAGTGGCATGGCAAGAATGCTGCTAAATAAAAAGGGTGTAGACATTGTTGGTGTTTGTGACAATGCTAATACTAGAGTAGGAAAAAGCATTTATGAAATTCTAGGAGTTGAAAGAGGTAATAGATCTGAGGTTATAATAAAGTCAAATATAGATGAAGTAGTATCAAAAAAGAGCTGTGATGTTTGCTTAGTTGCTACAGATTCATTTACAAAAAAAGCATTTCCAAAATTGAAACACTTATTAGAAAAAAAGGTTAATGTAATTTCAACTGCAGAGGAAATGTCATATCCAAAGGCACAAAATCCAGAGTTAGCAGAGGAGCTTAATAATATTGCAAAGGAAAATGGAGTTACTGTTCTCGGAACAGGTATAAATCCAGGGCTTATTATGGACCTTCTGGTAGTTTGTCTAACAGGATGTATGATAGATGTTGAACACATTGAGGCAAAAAGAGTGAACAGTCTTTCTCCATTTGGACCTGCAGTTATGGAAGAACAGGGTGTAGGAATTACAATAGATGCATTCGAAAATGGAGTTAAGGATGGAACTATGGCAGGACATGTTGGCTTTGCTGAATCTGTGAATATGATTGCTGATGCAATTGGCTGGAAGATAGATAAATTTGAACAACAAATGAAACCAATTGTTACTACAATTGATAGAAAATCCCCCTACGGTTTTGCTAAAGCAGGAGATGTTGCTGGTGTTAATATGACAGGACAGGGTTATGTGGATGGAGAAGTAAAAATCGATATGATTCATCCACAGCAGATAGAGCCAGAAATGGAAGGAACAGAAACCGGAGATTATATAACTATTAAGGGAACTCCTGCAATACATATGGCTAATAAGCCTGAGGTTGAAGGAGGACTTGGAACAATAGCAATGTGCGTAAATATAATTCCCCATGTTATAAATGCAAGACCTGGTCTAAAAACAATGATAGACCTTCCAGTTCCAAGGGCAATAATGGGAGATATGAGAGAGCTTATTGAAGAATAACATATAACGCAGGTTTTTATGCAGCCTCTATTATGATCCTAGGTGGGCATGGAAACCCACCACTACAAAATATATTATAAATATAATTTTTAAAAATAAGGAGTGGATAAATATGGTTAAAATAGGTGAATGGGTACAGATACATCAAATAGTACTTAATCCTGAAGAAAGACCAGACCATCTTCCTGAGGATACTAAAAAGGTTCCCCTAGAGTTATGGGTTAAGGGTTTTCTAAATATGGATTCTAATATGGGTGATGAGGTTGAGATCACAACTCTTACCGGAAGAAAAGTTAAGGGTAAATTAGTTGACGTGAACCCCAAATATAAATATGACTTTGGAGAATGTGTTCCAGAGCTTTTAAAAGTAGGAATTCAACTAAGAGGCATATTAGAGGAAGGTGAATCTAATGAGTAAGGATATGAGCTACTTAGGAGTTATGGGCAGGAAAAATGAGATTATGAAGTCTGCTGTTGGACTAGATTATTCAATATATGAAAGTGGTAGTATTTCCTTTGATTATGAAAGAATGATGAAGGATGTAGGTTATAGTCTTCAAGAGATTCAGGACATACAAAAACAAACTGGAGTTGGTAATACACCACTTCTTGAATTAAAAAATCTTACAGCATTGGCTAGAAAAATTGCTCCAAATGGGAAGGGGGCAAGAATTTTTATAAAGGATGAGTCCTGCAATCCTTCTGGAAGCTTCAAGGATAGAAGAGCATCTATTTCTGTACATAATGCTAAAAAATATGGTTATAAGGGTGTTATGGCAGCAACAAGTGGTAATTATGGTTCTGCAGTTGCATCACAGGCTGCAATGCTGAATCTAAAGTGTATTATAGTTCAAGAATGTTATGATTCAAAAAAAATTGGACAGCCTGAAATACTTGAAAAGCAGAGAAAGTGTGAGTCATTAGGTGCTGAAGTAGTACAACTAACTGTAGGACCCGAATTGTTTTATACTTATTTAAAAATTCTAGAGGAAACAGGTTACTTTAATTCATCGCTTTATTCCACACTTGGTATTGCAGGAGTTGAAACTCTAGGTTATGAGGTCGCTATACAATCCAGAGAGTTGATTGGAAAGGATCCAGATGCTGTGATTATAACCCACGCAGGTGGTGGTAATGTTAGCGGTACTGCAAGAGGCCTCCTAAAGGCTGGTGCACTTAATACAAAGGTAATAGGAGCAAGTGTTGACCTATCAGGTTTACATATGGCCTCAGACCATGATTTCAATAGAAAGTCCTTTACAACAGGACACACTGGCTTTGGGGTACCTTTTGCAACCTGGCCAGATAGATCAGACGTTCCAAGAAGCGCAGCAAGACCCTTAAGATATTTAGACCAATACTATACAATTACTCAAGGGGAAGTGTTCTATATGACTGAAGCACTTGCTCAGCTTGAGGGAATGGAAAGGGGACCAGCTGGTAATACATCATTAACAGCAGCCTTTGCATTGTCAATGGAAATGGACAGGGATCAAGTAATTATTGTTCAAGAAACTGAATACACAGGAGCTGGTAAGCACCCACTTTCACAGCTTAGCTTTGCAAAGCAAATGGGTGTTGAGGTTAAGTTTGGAAATCCTGATGCGGAAATACCAGGTGAAAATATAATACTACCTGAGCATCCATCCATGATTAGAGCTAAAAAGATTAACATTGAAAAACTTAGAAAATCATATATTAAAAATTGTATAGCTAATTATAAAGTAGATTTTGTAATTAAAGAGGATATTGAATTCCTAATAGAGGATACAAAATCAAATAGGGATTTTGTATTGAATACACTAAAGGAACAGAATATAACAATTAGATAGGAGTGTGTTAATATGCCAATCAAAAGAGCAGATGATTTTGATAAAAGAAGAGAGCATTTAAAAAACTTAACTGATGAGCAGCTAGAGATGAGATTCTGGGAAATGGCAGAAAAGGTAGTAAATCCACTTCTTGAGTTAGCAAATAACAATACAACTCCAGCAATAGAGAGATCTGTATTACTTAGAATGGGTTTTTCAAGTCTTGAGGCTAAAGGAATTGTTGATAATACAATAGATAGAGGACTTATGGGAAAGGGCGCTGGTCACATAGTTTGGAAAATTGCAGGAGAGCTTAACAGGGACTATAGAGAAGTTGGTCGTGAGATGTCTGAAGGTCAGCATTGGGACATTGCAATGAAGCTTTTTAAGGGAGGTGCTAACTAATGACAATTAAAAGAAATGAAAAAATAAACATAGATGAAATATTGAAGGACTTAGATAAATACAAACCATCAAGAAGAGGATGGCACTGGAGAGAACCAGTCACTAATTTAGAAATGGGACCATTTGAATTCCATGAAATGAGTAAACCTTTAGAAAATAGTTATGGTTTGCCATCTTCAAAATATTTTAATAATATAGATCCTCAGCCTAGAGCAATAATTACAACTGAGATTGCTTCTGGCAGATTTGAGGATGATATTAGAAGAATGAGAATGGCAGCATGGCATGGAGCAGACCATATTATGGTTATTAGAACTGCTGGACAGAGCCATTATG
>JARDZI010000162.1 GCA_029240935.1 Clostridiales bacterium | reverse complement strand
GCTGATTTCAAACCCCTGTATCCTGTAGCGTCAGCCGCCTACGGCTGACCGGGGTATTATCAGTCATGGAGAAACCCTATTTAAAGCAGAGAATCCTTGCACACTCCAGAGAGTGGTCAGCTGTAGGCAGCTGACGCTACAATATTGTTCCACTTTAATGTATTTATTACATTTAAATCCATATTGTCATTTTACCCTAATCCTAAAATAAAAGCAAGTCAGTACCCTTATGCCCTCTGACTTGCCTAACAATCTTCTTCTATTTATTAAATGCCCTTTCAACTAATCCCTTTACCAAATTTTCATCAGGAATATATGGAAGAGTTATGTGATCCTTGCCTTCCCTTTTCTTATTATACTCAATACTTGTTGTGATTGAGTTTTCATTTCTTGCCCAGGCTCTTCTTGCAACTCCACCCATTACATCCCATAGCATTGCAGAGTTTAATATATCATCTACTCTTTGGCTTCCATCAAGAACCATTCCAAAGCCACCATTTATTGATTTGCCAATTCCAACTCCTCCACCATTGTGAAGTGCAATAAGGCTCATTCCCCTTGCAGCATTACCTGCAAAGCACTGAGTTGCCATATCAGCCATTACATTGCTTCCATCCTTTATATTTGAGGTTTCTCTAAAGGGTGAATCAGTGCCACTTACATCATGATGGTCCCGACCAAGCATTATTGGTCCAACCTCTCCGTTTCTAACCATTTCATTAAACTTTAGTGCGATTTTTTTCCTGCCCATTGCATCCTGATATAGTATTCTAGCCTGGGTTCCAACTACTAATTGATGCTTTTCAGCATCTCTTATCCAAATGTAATTATCTCTGTCCTGTCCCCTTCTATTAGGATCAATGCACTCCATTGCTGCTCTATCAGTTCTTATAAGGTCCTCATGCTTCCCACTTAGGCATACCCATCTAAATGGACCATATCCATAGTCGAATAGCTCTGGTCCCATTATATCCTCAACATAGGATGGGAATATGAAGCCATCCTTTTCATCTATTCCATTCTTTGATATTTCCTTCACTCCTGCATCATATATTGCCTTCATAAAGGAGTTTCCATAATCAAAGAAATATGTTCCCCTTTCTACTAGGATTTTTATAAGTTCAAAATGCCTTCTCAAGCTCTTATCTACAAGCTTGTTAAAGCTATCCCTATCCTCTGCTAAAAGTCTTGTTCTTTCCTCAAAGCTTATTCCCTGTGGACAGTATCCTCCATCATATGCAACATGACATGAGGTCTGATCTGAAAGAAGCTCAATAAGAATGTTCTTATCCACTACATACTGAAGTAAATCAACTATGTTACCATGATATGCAATGGATACAGGTTCCTTTTTCTCTCTATACTCATCTGCTAGCTTAAATACCTCATCCAGGTTATCTGACATCTTTGAAACCCAACCCTGCTCTAACCTGGTATGTATTCTTGATATATCAACTTCAGCAATTATTCCAATAGCTCCTGCAATTTCTGCAGCCTTTGGCTGTGCTCCACTCATTCCACCCATACCTGAGGAAACAAATACCTTGCCCCTTAAATCCTCATCATGACCTAATCCAAGCTTCAATCTTCCTGCATTTAACAGGGTATTAAAGGTTCCATGAACTATTCCCTGTGGCCCAATGTACATCCATCCCCCAGCTGTCATCTGTCCATAGTTGGCTACACCCATTTCCTCTGCAATTTCCCAGTCCTTCTGGTTGTCGAACATTCCTACCATTAATGAGTTTGTAATGATTACCCTTGGAGCCTCAGGCTTTGAATTAAACAATCCAAGTGGATGTCCAGATTCAACTACCAGTGTCTGTTCATTTGTCATAACCTCAAGATACTTTTTAAGCAGATTGTACTGCATCCAGTTCTGACATACCTGTCCAGTCTCCCCGTAGGTTACAAGCTCGTATGGATAAAGCGCTACCTCAAAATCAAGGTTGTTGTCTATCATAACCTGAAATGCTTTTCCTTCTATGCAATTACCCTTATATTCATCTATTGGTTTTCCATGTATTCTACCCTCTGGTCTAAAGCGATACCCGTATATTCTACCCCTGGTCATAAGCTCCTCTAAAAATTCTGAAGCCAGCTTTTCATGAAGCTCCTCTGGTATGTACCTAAGTGCATTTTTAAGTGCTACCTCTGTTTGAGCCTGTGTTAGTCTAAAGCCCCTGTTTGGTGCCCTTCTTATTCCAGGTTCAAATTCAGGCATGGTTGGAAGGTAATTATCAAGTTTTATCTTCATCCCATTTGCAATATCAAAATTTTTAACCATAAAAACACCCCTTTTACATATTGTACAAAATTTTAATCACAATAATGCCAAAATTCATTCTATCACAAATTAAAGTATATCATATTTATGGGCAATTTTGTATATTATATATGGCCTTATAGAATTAAAAGCAATTATGTCACATAAGCATTAAAAACCCAGCCGGTACAACAACAGGCTGGGTTTTCACATCTTTTACCATGAAATTTTTGAAATGGATTCATCTTCAAAAAAGGTATTGGCATTATATAAAAGAAGTCCATCATCTATTTCATTAGTCTTAATAAGCTCATTAATATCATCATAATAGAATCTTAAATCAACCATATATATTTCACTATAATGATCTGTTAGAAAAGGAACCAGAGGATTTGCATAGGAATCCTTTATAACAACAAGTTTTTTACCACTTTCACTGCTTGTATTTATTTTAATCAATGAATGATTTCCATCTAGGAAAACAGTGAACTTATCCTTCTTATTCAGGTTATCCATTTTATATAGTGAATCCCCTGTCTTTTCATTATCATAGTACCATAGTTTAATTTCTTTTTCCTTCTTTGGTATGTATAGTTCAATACTATCAGGCTCTATATTTCTAAAACCTGCCTTTGAATAGAGTGTTCCATAGAAGTCCTTAGTAACCCTTTTAATATCATAAAAGTCCTGACTGTTTGATGTAAAGCCCATTTCATTGCCAAGCCTTTCATATGCATAATATGCACCAAGTGTAGTCCAATGGTGGTCAGTTTTATAATAAATATACTCATTCTTTTTCGAAGCTAGAGTATCATAAATATCAATAAAATTAATATCACTATTTACTGATTTCTTTACTTTTTCAATATATTCAAGCTGATTCTCTGGAAATGCATATTCTGGAAGCTTATCCTCCAAAACCTTTAGTGAATTAGGTACAAGCATAAAATATTTATTAACCTCAGGATTTGCTAGTGCAAAGGAATTTATTGCATCTACATTTCTATTTATAATTCTCAAATCAGGTTTTGAAAACATTTGCAATAGATAGCCATCCGAGCCAAGGTATACTCCATTATTATCCTTTTTGCCAATAAGCTTTTCTGAGCTTGATTTAATACCTATCCATAAATCTCTAATTGGAATCTGATCTGATACATACTTTTCAAAGTTAGCTGTAAACTTGCCGCTGCTTACTTCCTCAAGTGACAAATCAGGCTTTTTACTTAAAACCCTATTCTCTGATTCCGAAAATTCCCTATCAGGAACTAGGATATATGAAACAGGCATACCAAACAGGAATATTATAAGTATAAAAGCCATCGTCAAATTATATATATTTGTGTGTTTGTTCATTTTATATCCCCCCAGATGCCTCACTTAGAATCTAAAATACAAAAATGGATTGTAGCTCTCATTAACCAGGTAGGCTGTTGACAACAGCATTATTATGAAATACAAAAGTGGCACTACTGTATTTCCCACTAGCTTAAATCTTACTTTTACCCATTCAATAAATTTAAGGGTAATAGGAGTTGAGCATATTATTAATATTATAAAAATAATTGCATTTGTATAAAGGTAATATATAGCCTGTCCATTATATAAGCCCTGTCCACCTATTCCAAACATTGCCTTCAAGTATCCAAAACACTTAGATAGGTTCTCAAACTCAAATAGTACCCAGCCTATTATAACAATTAACAGGGTATATATATGCTTTATTACATTAGGTTTATTTTCAAGCCATTTTAGTAAAAATAATTTTTCTATTATCAGAAATAATCCAAAATATAAACCCCATAAAATAAAGTTCCAGTTAGCTCCATGCCATAGGCCAGTTAAAAGCCAAACAATAATTAGATTTCTATATTGATTTAATCTTCCCTTTCTATTTCCGCCAAGTGGTATATAAACATATTCTCTAAACCAATCAGAAAGTGATATATGCCACCTTCTCCAAAACTCAGTTATACTCTTTGAGATGTATGGATAATCAAAGTTTTTCATAATATCAAAGCCAAACATCTTTCCAAGTCCTATTGCCATGTCTGAGTAACCACTGAAATCAAAATATATTTGAAATGTAAACCCTATAATTCCTAGCCATGCTGTCAGAACTGTTAGCTCTTGAAATGGTGTTGCCTTAACTGCTGTCCAAAGTATGCCTATGTCATTTGCGAGGAGTACCTTTTTCCCAAGTCCTCTTATAAATATTTCTACTCCTTCTCCAAACAAACCCATGGATTCTTTTCTCTCACCCAGCTGCTCTGCAATATCCCCATATTTTACAATAGGTCCTGCAATTAGTTGAGGGAACATAGTTACATATGTTCCAAAGGATACAATATTCCTTTGTACCTTAACCTTGTTAAGATAAACATCTATTACATAGGACATGGTTTGAAAGGTATAAAAGGATATTCCAACAGGTAGGGGTAAATCTATGATTGGAATATTTAACCCAGTGATTGAATTAATATTAAAAACAATAAATTTATAATACTTAAAGAATCCAAGTATCCCCAGGTTCACAATTACAGAGATTATAAATATACACTTAGCCACGCCCCTATTATTTCTATACTTTTCAATTAGCAGTCCGCATAAAAAATCAAACACTGTTGTAAAAATCATTAGAAATAAATATATAGGCTCACCCCAGGCATAAAACACAAGGCTTGTTACTAATAATACAAGATTTCTGAGGTTTCTTGGTGCAATAAAATATAATAAAATTGTAATAGGTAAAAACGCAAATAAAAAAGTCAAGCTGCTGAATACCAAGATCTTCGACCTCCAGTTGCAAAATTATTCAAAACATTTATCAAATGCTGCTTTTATTTCTTTTCCATCCTTTGAAACTACTAAAAACACATAATTACCCTTTACCTCAAGCATATGCTTTTCAATAAAGGTATATTGTTCTGGTAGATAATCTTTAAAGCTTGTTCCAAGTTGCACCATCCTGTCAGCTATTTTAGTCTTTACATACTCAGCTCCACTAGCATCCTTAGTCTTAAACACTGCAACCTCATCTGCCTTAACATTAGATGTTGAAACATATACAAAATATTCTTCAATTTCCTCTGACTTAATTCCATATACTCTCTCAAGCTTTTTATTGTCAAGCTTTATCATATCAGTAGTATCCATGCCTTTCATAACTAGCTCTTCTATTTGGGATACCTCTGGGGTTTTTAAAATAGTTTTATCAGACTTAGAACATCCAGTAATTATTCCAGTAAAAAAAACTAAAATACAAATTATAATACCTACTTTAGATTTAATCATTGCTTTCATACACCTATTCCCCTTTCTAGTTATAAATAGTATCACACAAAATCATATTATATTAGCAGGTTGACCTGCTTCTGCATTGTAGTACCATAGTTTTTATATCTATATCATAAAATTGCTAATCATGGGGCAGGCATAGAAGCCTGCTACAACATTACTGCAGGACACCTAAGAATTTCTTTTAACACAATCAAGCCATATGCTGTAAAACTTATACTTTACATGTATTCCATCTGAGGTATAATCCTTATTCATAATTCCACTATTATCCTTTAAAAGGTCTGAAACATTAATGTAGCTTATCTCCTGCTGCTCTGCCATACTCTTAAGCTTACTGTTAAATTCATCAATTCTGGAATTTGAAAGCAATGGTTTTTTATCTTCTACATCCTTGGATACTGGAAATATAGATTGAATATATACTTTGGTATTTGGTAGCTTGTCTTTAATATGTTGAATAAATTCAATGTATTCTGAGGAGAATTTTTCACTATCCATTCCATATAGCAAATCATTTGAGCCAAGAAGTATATATATTTTCTCTGGTTGCCTTTTTACTATAGTATCTATTTCCTTTTCAGCCTTTAATACAGTAAGTCCCTTTACAGCTAGTATATTTCTATCTTCTAGGAGTCCATATGCTGATATACCCTCTGTTATTGAATCACCAATAAAAAGTGCTTTTTCAAAGAATTCTTCATCTATTTCTGGACTAGTATTGATTTTAGGTGCATTAGGTTTTTTATCAGGTTTATAGGTTGCTATAATACTAGTCATGCTACTATCCTGAAAATTAACTCTATCAATTTTTCCCTCTCCCTGGAATTCACCTAAAATAACTGCATTAGTGTCAATACTTTTGGGGTTACTACTACCAAGCACTCCCATTGGATTTGTTCGCAAACTAAGTGCCGTCACTGATACTAATGATGTCAATAATATGGCAATTGAAATCTTTCCTCTCTTAGTTACCCTAAAGCGTGCTCTTCTCTGTCCCATACTACCCCTCCAATAGATGTTGTTATGTATCATCAAAACCATTTTTCTAATTATATTTCCGCCATCTCATAATAAAATTATACTATAAGTTAACATAAGAAATAGTTACAAATTTGTTTCATTCCAATTAAAATTCTGGAGCATTTAGACTTATTTTGTAATAATATAAAATGTATTAAATTGGTATTTATAGGCTTGCTTATCTTAGTAAATTCTTATTATTAACATTCGAAACATATTACTATCATAAATATTTTATTTTCACACTTTTAATTGTACATTAGGTAAGGTCCTATGAAAAGCAATTTTACATAATTTTTAATTTACTATTAAACTAACAGGATGAAGTCAAATATTTAACTCCACCCTGTATTTTCATTATATTTTTTTATCAATTCAAATCACTTTATTATTTTTGCAAATAAAGCTGCCAATCTTTACTTCAAATTTACTTGCTATTATATTGCATTTAGCTATCAGCATGAAATATATGTTTTTATCCTGTACATAATCAAGAGTTTCGAAGTTTCCCTGCCCCTTTGAAATTACAACCTCTGCATTATTAAATACGTCCTTAAATTCCTTTGAAGTTAATCCTAGAGCAGTGCCTGGAGTGCAATCTCCATTCCCTATAACCCTAACAATGGAAGTTAATCCAATTTCCATTGCTTCCTCAATTGTAGCATCATTTATAATCGGTTCGCCTTTTACTGCTACTGTAATCCTATCTCTCTCAACTATTCCATATTCAATCAAAGTTTGAATAAGCAGCTTGTCCAATACAATTTCACCTGCATTGTCTGTCAGATAAAGAATTGAACTGGTTTTCTTTAAATCCTCTATAAGCATATCTACATTATCAGTTGTTAGTTCATGATTTAATATATTCTCAATTGATTTATCCATAATACTGTTGTTCTTTGGAGAAAAGTCAATTATATTTCCCCCAATTGCCAGGGTAACAGCCTTTCTTAATGTATTTGCGGAACATTTTATTTCATTCTCAAAATAGGAGTATTTCTCAAGAATCTTATTATTATACAGCTTCTTTTTGCTATAATAGGGGTCCTTATTGTTCAGCAATTCT
>JARDZI010000161.1 GCA_029240935.1 Clostridiales bacterium | reverse complement strand
CTTTTTATCTATTTACTGCTTAGTTTCAATAAACTCTATTCTTTCTCCATCTGGTCCTAAGAAAAACATTATTTTTTGATACCCCATATCTCTAGGGCTATCAAAAAGCATTTTCGAGCCATATTCTTCAACTTTTTTTAGAGCCTCCTCCATATTTATCACATAAAATGCAAGGTGATCAATTATTCCCTTCCCTCTGCCGCTATCATCCTGCTTATATTTTAATAGTTCAATAGTGCTGCTTCCAGCACTTAAATACACCATTTTTATTCTTTCATTTTCACTAGTCCCTGATATCTCGCATTCTAAAACCTTTGTATAAAATAAAATTGATTCATTTAAATCCTTAACAACAACTCCAACATGAGCCATATTAAGCATTCTACCACATCCTTTCATGTTTAGCATTTCAACATAAAGCTAAGCTTCAATTTCCTTCACAACCTTCACACCATTCACCCACATATTATATAGTGCAAAGACATTCATTAAATTCCCATCATGAAGGCCTAAATCATAGGTCTCAACCACATTCACAGGGACGATAGTGTTTGAGTTAATATTCTTCTTATTAAAGTAAGCCTTTAATGCTAGAGAGAATTGGAGTATGCATAGGTCTGTACAATCTCCTGCAATTATGAAGTTTGTTACATTGCTGTTATTCTCAAGCCATTTCAAAAATTCTTTCTCCAAAATTCCATTAGTAGAGTTCTTATTTATCAAAATATAATCCCCAATTTCATTGATTTCCTTTACAAGTTGGCTTTCACTTGTTCCCATAATACAGTGCTCTGGATAGCTCTCAAATTCAGGGCAGTTTTTAGAATGGGAATCAGCAAATGCTATTATAGGTATTTTACTCCCCTGACAGAGCTTAATAAGCTTTAGTGTTTCAGGAATTAACTCCTTTACTCTATCGCTTTTAAGTGGACCCTCATTAACAAAGCCATTAATCATATCCATAATAATAAGGGCAGTATTTTCACTTTTAAAACTACTTAGCTTAATACTAGGAAAGCCTTCTATAATATCAAGTATTGACTTAAGTGTCTCCTTGCTTTTATTAATAAATTTATCCCTTTCAATTGCCTTCATAAACTCATCCCTCCGAGCCATTTATTAACTATATTATACTACAAGATGAATTAATTCCATAGATTGTATTAGTCAAATTAATATGTGTAAAATAAAAAAAGGGGTCTAAGACCCCTTACCATTTAAAACATATTCCTATTGCCTTTGGTCCTAGGTGAGCACCTATTACAGGACCCAATGCATCAATTGTAACATCCACCTTAGGATACTTCTTTTTAAGTATTTCTCTAATTTCTAAGGCCTCTTCCATATTAAATATCTGGCATATGCTAATTTTCTCTACCTTCTCTGGTATGTTTGAAATCATCATTTCAATTGCTTTACTTTTCCCTCTAGCCTTACCTATTGGAACTAATTCACCATCAACCAATGCTATTATTGGTTTAATATTTAAAATTGAACCTATAAGTGCTTGACCTGTAGAAAGTCTACCTCCCTTTTTAAGATATTCAAGGGTATCTACAGTAAGATTTATTCCAGTTCTCTTCTTTTCTATATTTATTATATTAACAATTTCCTCTCTGGTAACTCCTGAGGCAGATAATTTCTTTGCCTTTTCTACTAACATTCTGAGGTTAGATGCAGAGGTTTCCGAGTCTATCACAGAGATTTTATTTGGAGCCACCATATCTGCTGCAGCACTTGCACTGTTATAAGTTCCACTAAGCTTTGAGGATATAACAATTGCAATTACCTCTTCACCATTCTCCAGGGCCTCTTTAAATACCTGAGCAAATGCTCCGATAGATGGTTGGGAGGTCTTTGGGAAGCTCTCTGAAGTCTTTAGTCTGTTGAAAAATTCCTCAAACTCTCCTGTAAAACCCTCAGCATTAGTAACCCCTTCAAAATCCACCATTAATGGGACAATATCTATATTATTGCTGTTTGCATATTCCTTTTGAATGTATGCAGTACTATCAGTAACTATCCTTATATTATTCATATACTATACCCCCTTGTACATTATACTCATATATTACCAGGTACTAATACCTGTTGTAAATATAAATTTATAATTTTATCTATTATTATGTAATTTCATATAAAAAATACTAAGGTTTACATTGCAGTGGCAGGCATGGAAGCCTGCCACTACATTAGGGATATTGTCTCTTAATAATGATTTCATATACCAATAATTAACGGGACTCCATTAAATGAAGCCCCTTTAATCTTATCTTTTTCTAAATATATTTATTGTATTTTTACCTTGGAAAATATAGAATGGGAAGGGTTCACCAATCACACAATCCACTCCATTTTGAACATAAAAGTCTCCCAGGTTTGAGCCTGTTTCAGCAAACATAACAAGCTTTGTATTATGGGACCTAGCAGTATTGATAATTTCATCAAGTGTATTAGTGGTTAATGTCATTCCTGTAATTATCGCTACATCACATTTTTTAACCATTTCCAGTGTTCTGTCACCGTAAATTACTTCTGCCTTTCCGAATAACTTCTTACCAACTATCTCCTTATCGAAATCTGCTCCAATAACATCGATATCCCTGTCAACGAGCTCTTTAATAATATTTCCTACAACACCTACATTAAGTACTAATGGCTTTTCATTTTTTAAGTTATTATTGTCAATAAGCATTATGGCCTCTTCAGCCACAACCTTTGCCCTATCCTCTGCCTTGTCTACTGAATTTCCATTAAGCTCAACCACTCTATCAGGTTTTCTCTGAAGGGTTGAGTATATTGCATCAAGAATTGCAACCTCAAGAGCAGTATCCTCAAGCTTCAAATCTAAATAGCTCTTACCCATAAGGGTTTCAAGATATTTTACATCATAATTAGTAACCATGCTGTATGCACAACCCTGTCCAATTGTTTGAGCAACTATGAATTTATAGTTAAAGGTTCTTTCCTTAATGTTAGGTTTGAATAAACAATCTACAGACCATAGTCCTCTAATAATTAACTGCTCTTCACTAATATTACTATTCCTTATTGATTCTCTTATCTTATCTAATATCATATTTATCCCCCTATTTGTTTTCAATTATATTCCTATCCTTTGCAATATATATTTCCTTAACTTCTTCGTGGCTTATAAATTTTGTAAGACTCATTGTGTAACCATATGCACCTGTATTAAAAAATACTATTATATCATCCCTTTCAATTTCTGGAAGCATTACATCCTCTTCATATATATCAATAGGAGTGCACATAACTCCTCCTAATGTAATCCTTTTACTTTTTTCAAGGTTCATCTTATTTCCAACCTCAATTGGATATCTGTTTTCTTTTATGAATACTGGCCTAAAAAATGTATTCATTCCTCCATCTAGTATTGCATAATTTTTCCCCCTTGATACCTTCCTATCCAATACCCTTGCAATATAATATCCAGCAGGACCTGATATAAACCTTCCACTTTCAATTATAAGTCTTGCATTTGAAATGCTCTTAAATTCATTTGAATTTTTAAGCTTTCCAACCATTTCCCCTGCTTTTTGTATATTTAGCTCCTCATCCTTGTCCGTGTACTTTATTCCAAAGCCTCCACCAAAATCGATAAATTCAAGGTCAAGCCCCAGCTCATTCTTGCAATAGCCAGCTACCTTAAATATATTAAGGAAATTACTATAAATAATATTATAATCAATAATCTGACTTCCCATATAAATTTGTATTCCCTTGACCTCTATGTTTTTAAGATTTTTTATAAAATCTATACTTTTAACCAGAATTTCTTGATCTATTCCAAACTTACTTGGGTATCCAGACATTACTTCAAGGGCAGCGGAGCCTTCAATTGAATAGTTTGGATTTATTCTTATCCCCACTTCTTCTCTTATTCCTAGCTCACCACAGATTTCATTAATCATTTTTAGTTCGTTTAATGAATCAGAAATTATTATACACTTACCAATTGCTTCCCTTATTTCTGCTTCTTTTTTTCCAGGAGCAGAATATATTATCTCATGCCTATTAAAACCACAGCTTTGTGCAAGTCTTACTTCTCCAATGGATGCAGTATCAGCATTTTGTCCCCTGTGTTTTATAAAGCTGCAAACTTGAGGATTAGGATTAGATTTAAATGAGTAAAATATATCAAAATCCTTAAAGCTTCCACTTAAAAGTTCCAGCCTTTTCTCAAGTATTTTCTCATCATATACATATAAAGGTGCTCCATATTCCTTAATTAACTCGGACACATCTATATCTGCAATTTTTAGCATTCCATTAGAACTACATTGATTTATTTCCACCAAAGTTATTCATCTCCTTCTGACCATAAAATATATTGGTTCACATATATTTTATCTCTTTCATATGTGTTTCTAATAAATTTATTAAAAGTGTTTCCATAGTCCCACTAAAATTATACTCACTTCTTTTATATAACTTCAAGACTATAATTCATATTCTTATAAAAATATTTTAACATAAAAGGGTTTTTAAATATATTGTAGAATTAGCGTATAAAATGTTTATCATTTTGTGTTATAATCAATATGCCATTTATAATCATTAAAACAAATATTTTTTAATAAGAGGTATACAAATGAGACTTGTACCCATTAATTCTGTTAAGGAAGGCACCTATCTTGCAAAAACCATATATAATAATAGTGGTAGAGTACTTCTAAAAGAGGGTGTATTTCTTACTAACAACCTAATTAAAAAGATTAAAGCTATAGGCATATTTACACTTTATATACATGATGAGTATAGCAACAATTTAATTGATGATATAATCGAGCCTCAATTAAGGCAAAGTGCTATTAAATCTGTAAAGGATACTTTTAATTGTCTAAAAAGGCAAATTTATTCTTCATCCAACAATAGTCAAAGCCAACTGAAAAACCTCAGTATAGAAAGAGACAGTTATATTAAATCAATAACTGAAGCTGCTGAAAACATAATGAATGAAATATTATCTAGAAGGAAAATACTTATTAACCTTGTTGACATTAAAAGTCTTGATAATTATACATATCAGCATAGTGTTAATGTTGCAATACTTTCTATGATACTTGGAATACAGCTGAAGCTTTCAAAGTATGACCTGTATACTCTTTGTGTCGGTGCCATGCTTCATGATATTGGAAAAGTATTTGTTTCCCCGGAAATAGTACAAAAAAACGACAAGCTGACAGAAGCAGAATTTACTGAAATGAAAAAGCATACCTTAAGAGGATATGATTATTTAAAGGACAGTCTTGATGTTTCTGCAGTTTCTAGAATAATTGCTCTTCAACATCACGAAAGACCAAATGGTCAAGGGTATCCTGAAAGGCGTAGTAGTAATGACATTCATAGACTATCTAAAATTGTATCAATAGCCGATGTTTATGATGCACTTACATCAGATAGAACCTATAGAAAGGCATTATCTCCAAATGAAGCTCTTGAATACATAATGGCCAGTGGAGGAAGTCAGTTTGATTATGAAATGGTATGCACATTTTCAAAGACTATAATCCCATATCCTGAAGGCTCCCTTGTAAGCTTAAGCACCGGTGATATTGCTTTAGTTGAGGATGTTAATCCAAAATATACCTTAAGGCCTAAGGTAAAGGTTGTAAAGGGAAGAACTCCAGGGTTGGAGATTGATTTGGAAAACGAATTGAATGTTGTAATTACAGGACTGCAATTTGATATGGCTTAAGCAATACCGATTGTTTATGCTTTTCTCTGCACATAGTTTAAAAATAATTATATTCATTATCACTACTGACACCATTATCACTATTGACAACCATATCACCAGTGATATAATAAAATCATAATAAAACATATTTATGGTTATATTAATATCTATATGGGGTGATATTATGAATATAAAGGATACATATAATTTCCTGCTTTATGGGGATTCAATTTCTAAGGGTGTTACATATGATGAGGAAAAGGGTAGATATATAACAATCAATGATAGCTATGCAGCGTTGCTTCAAGATAAGCTTAAGGGTATGCTTTTTAATGCTGGAAGGTTTGGGAATACAATAATACGGGGCATGAGCAAGCTCTCCACTGATGTGCTAAAAAACAATCCCGACATTGTTGTTGTGGAGTTTGGCGGAAATGATTGTGACTTTAACTGGGAAGAGGTTGCGAGCAACCCACTTGGAGAACACATGCCAAATACTGACTTCAACCTGTTCCAAAGCTCCTTAAAGGATTTAGTTTCATCCCTAAAGGGTAACAATATAACGCCTGTTTTAATGACACTCCCACCCATTGATGCAGATAGATATTTTAAATGGGTGAGTAAATACAACGACTCCATGGGAAGTAATATTCTAAAGTTTCTTGGAAGTGTTAATAAAATATACTGGTGGCAGGAAAGATACAGCTCTGCAGTTATAAATGTAGCACAGGAAACAGACACTAAATGGATTGATGTAAGAGGTGCATTTTTGCAAACTCCAGATTATAGAAGACTTATTTGTAAGGATGGAATACATCCAAACACAGAAGGTCACAGAATAATAGCTGATAAGATATTTGAATTTGTTAAATGTAATTACAGATTTCTTCTAAAGGATGAGGTCTTAAGTACATAAACCCATGGATTTTTCCATGGGTTTTATTTATGAAAGATCACTCACTGGTGCTAGCCTTCCTATTAGGGTGCTAATAATATAAATGGATAAAACTTAATATTTCTAGCTATCCAATAAACTAAAATTATTCCAAACATTATTTTAAGAAAAGTAGTGTTAAAAATATACCTAGAAATTGAACATTTTCTCATTACCTTTGGCTCAAGTATGCAAACAAATAAGTAGGCAACAAGTGGAATGCATATAACCATTAAAGGATTTAAGTTGAAGGCATTTATAATATTTCCATGAAGCAATTGGTGAAAAGCTCTGGAGGTTCCACAACCCGGACAATAATACCCTGATAAATATAAAAATGGACAGGGAGGATATAATGTAGCTGCTGGATTGTTAAAATAAAAGTAAATTGAAATGCCCATAAAAATTAATATTAACAGTGCCCACCTATAGTATCTTTGTGGCTTTATATGAATTCCTTCCACTCTTATATTCCATATTCAACCGTGCCAATTATAGCTAGTATTATGAACAATACTCCTAATATAATAGATAGTATTTCTAAGCCTGTTGTTACCCAGCACCATATCTTAGCATTTTTTGAAGACCTAACTGCTCCATCATAATCTCCAGTTCTTAACTTTGAATCTACCTGGGTTGAAAATACTATAGCAACAATTCCAGTGGGTATTGCAAATACATTGCATAATAGTACCGATAAAACAGTTACAATAATTGACCAAACAAGATAATTAGGTACCCTATCATAATTTGCAATTGGTACATTACTATAGTTTGTTTCATTAGGTGTTGTGATAGGTTTTTGCGGTGGTTCTGAACCTATGCCAACTAAATTGTAACCACAAGATGTACAAAGCTCTGCCTTATCATCATTTTGAGTTCCACACTTTGGACAATACATATTGAATTCCTCCTAACAAATTATTACTATGTATTAAGTAATTATATATAATTATATGAAACCTTTAATACACATATTGTCTATTTTACCTTATATCCAGCGAAAAGTTAATAGGTTATTTA
>JARDZI010000160.1 GCA_029240935.1 Clostridiales bacterium | reverse complement strand
AATGCATCAAGGATTATCTCAACATTATCAAAATACGATATCAAGGAAAAATAAAATATGACATAGATGTAGATGAAAAAATAATGAACTTAAAAATGAGTAAGATGATTTTGCAGCCAATAATTGAGAATGGAGTTCAACATGGGTTGGAGAGTAAGAATGGTGAAGGTAAAATATTGATCAAAGGATTTTTAGCCAATGATGACACTATCTGTTTTGAGGTTATTGATGACGGTGTGGGGATGTCTGCAGAAGTGTTAGGTAAAATTCAAGGTTATATTGAAACCTTTCAATTAAATTCTGGAGCAATTTATAAAAATAGCAATAATGGTCAAACTAAAATTAGTATAGGATTAATTAATATAAATCGAAGAATAAAATTAGCTTATGGAGACGAGTATGGAATTAATATTGAAAGTGTGGAAGGGAAGGGAACCTGTGTAAGGTTAATAATGCCAATAATAAACTAATATAATAAATTTTATTGGGGAGTTGAATTCTTATAAAGCAATAGAGTAGCCTTCACTACTCTATTGCATATTTTCTTCAATTAAGTTCATACTTGTTTCTTCTCGGTATAATGCCGGATTGACTCCCTTTACACGCTTAAATGCCCGCCGAAAAGAATGAGGACTATTATATCCTAGCTTCTCAGAGATATCATTTATATTAAGTTCTCCATGTTTCAAAAGTTCACAAGCCTTGCCCATTCTAATGTTTTCAACATAATCTGAAAAGCATAGGTTCATATGCACTTTAAAAAACTGAGATAAATAAGCTTCTGTAAGACCAAAATCATCTGCAGTACCTTTGAGAGAAAGTTGAGAGCTTGAAAAGTTTTGATTTATATAATTTACTAGTTTTTTCTTTAAGTGACTATTAGTACTCTGTTTTTCTTCAACGATTACACTGCACATGAAGAGAAAAACCTTTCTGATATTATTAAAGGTATCTTCTGGCAAAATGGAATTGTTCAAATCATCCAGCATTTCTTTTATATTATCCCTCTGAGCATCATTAAATCTTATTTGGTCTAAGAGTTTAATTATTGTCCCTTTTACATCATATATAAGATGTTTTCCCATTTCGGAAGACAAGGTCCTGTTTGAAAAGTTTTCTGTATAAATATCCTGAAGTACTTTTTTTACCACTTCAAATTCACCCAATTTTACGAGGCTCATCAATCTCATCTCTGTTTCGGGGGAATAATAATAGCCTTTGTTGTCAATATCACAATCTTCGTACCACATCAAGCTTTTATTCTTGCCATGGGTCATATAATCTAGGGTTTTCTTGGCTTCTTCAAAAGAGTTACCGGCTTCCAGAAGATTATGCTTAATACTTCCACAGGCAAAGAGAATTTTTATATTATACATTTCTAGTAAAAAATCATTTATTTCATGTAGAAGCTTCTCCATATATTCCTTATAGCTTTTTTCATGCTCTTTTTTAATAATAAGAATCATGGCAACCTTATCAAAGTCAATATCAAGAATGTATTCATGCTCACCAGTTAGCTTTGTAAAATGGTCCTTGAAGGTTGCTTTTACTACATTTAGCTCTTGTAAAATCTCATTATTAACCTGTCCTTGGTAGGTATTAATCCATACTATAGATGATACAACCTTTCTTTGACTCATGCTTTCTGAATCAATTCCTACATGTTCTAGAAATACACCAACTTCATCAAAATTTATAAATTTACTGTTTAAGAGACGATCCAAAAACATAATCTTAAGGTATGGCAGTTGCTTATCGACTTTCTCTTTTAATGTAGCATTATAATCGATGATTTCAGTGATGGATTTGTTTAAATATTCATAGTCTGTAGAACTTTTACGATAGTCCTGACCAACCCTACCCTGAAGGGTCTGAATGAGTTCACATATGGGCTTACTGTTCCTATGAGCTAGGAACAGTGCGGCAAGTAAACTAAAAAGCAGTGAAATGGTAGCGATGATGTAAATTATACGTTTGATGTATTGAACCTTATCCATAGCCACATCATAGGGTAGAACGGATACATACTTCCAGCCGTTGTAAGAAGAAGTTGTATAAACTACAATCATTCGTTTACCATCTTTCATTTTTTCCACATGGCCTTTCTCATCATTTAGGTCAAAAACTACAGGGCTGCTATTGTCAGAGCCAAGCATGGTAACAATATTACCTTTTGAATCTGTAATGTATGCCCAGCCTCTATCTTTTATATTCAATGGCTCTAGATAACTATTAATCTTTTGTATATCAATGAGAACTATTACAGCTCCTTTCGTCTTAAAGGTGCTGTCTACAGGAATAGATTGAATATAAACAAGCATGGGAAGATGATGACCTCCAATTGATACATTTGTAACTGGAAGATATTCTTTCAAGCGATATTTGCTCAAAATATCGCTGTACCATTCATCAGCATTCATGTCTCCATATTTGAAAAAGCTTCCATAAAAATTACGTCCCTGAGTACTTGTGGTGTAGGGAGATAAAATAATATCATTTTCAGCGAAATGAATGTAAAAGTTTTTCATGAAAGTATTAGTAACGCTGTAAATTGATAGAAATTCTTTAACATCAAAAATCTTTTGTACTGCACCTACTTCATAAGGATCGTTGAGGCTCATAATATCTTTAGTTTTTGTACTAACAGAAAGAAAAGTAACAAAGCTGTCAACCTCAGTAAATCTTTGATCCAGTATAGCTCGGGCTTGATCCAAGGTAGACATATTAATCTCATGAGTATCGTTTACGACGACTTTTAGAGCTTCCTTGTATGCAATTACACCAATTAGCAATGGAATCAATATAATAGAAATATAGGAGATCAAAAATTTTATAAAGGTCTTGTTTTGCTTTTGTTTAAACAATAAAATCACCCTAAGAAATTTATTTTGAATATAAATAAAATGAATCAACGAAGATACCTAATGTTTTTAGGATAACATATATAAAAAATTGATTCAACATAGAAATGGGCATATTAAAGAATTGTACCCACCTATTTTATTGTACCTAGCTACTGTACCCTGTAATAGAAGTGAACCTTTATTTTTAATTAGGTCTTGTATAGAATGTACCTAACTGCAAAAAAGAAATAAATGCAGTATGTTGAAATGTGGGAGGGATAATCTTTGATCAGCGATGTAAATCGAAACATTACAATAAATGGAGGAGGTATCAATCACAAGCATTTATATAAAAGAATATGGAAGGCACGCTGGCTATATTTTCTTATGATGCCTGGGCTTTTATATTTTATTATCTATAAATATCTTCCTATGTGGGGAATACTAATGGCTTTCCAAAATTATCAGCCTTATCTTGGAATAATGGGAAGTAAATGGGTAGGACTTAGGCATTTTGAGCGTTTCTTCATGGATCCTCAATTTATGATGCTTTTAAAGAATACATTGATAATTGCTACTTATAATTTGATTTTCTATTTTCCTATACCTATTTTAATAGCTCTATTACTTAATGAGATAAGACATGAATTATTTAAAAAGACAGTTCAAACTATGATATATCTGCCTCACTTTATATCATGGGTAGTTGTTTCAGGAATGACCTACATGCTTCTTTCAACAACAGATGGTGCTGTAAATTATATTATTGAGGCTCTCGGTTTCTCCAAGATAAATTTTTTGATGAATGCTACCTGGATGAGGCCATTGCTTGTAATTCAAAGCATCTGGAAAGAAGCAGGTTGGGGAACTATTATATTTTTAGCAGCATTAGCAGGAGTTGATGTACAATTGTATGAATCTGCAAGAATAGAAGGTGCAAGTAGATTTCAACAGACTTGGTATATAACATTACCTTCTATCAAGAGTACTATTATTGTGCTGCTTATCTTAAGGCTTGGCAATTTCTTAGATCTAGGATTTGAGCAAATATTTCTTATGTTGAATGCCATGAATCGAGAAGTAGGAGAAGTTTTTGATACCTATGTTTATACTACAGGAGTGTTGCAAGGACAATTCAGCTATAGTACCGCTGTTGGTCTGTTCAAATCTGTGGTAGGACTTATTCTGGTCTTATTTTCAAATTATATTGCTAAAAGATTAGGAGAAGAGGGTCTCTACTAATATGAATTGGAGGTTAGCTTATAATGGTACGTGATAAATCACTTTTTAACACAGTAATTGATGTCCTTATTTATTCTGTATTATTTGTTTATGCAGTTGTTTCTTTTTTACCTTTTGTTTACGTAACTTCATCGTCTTTTTCAAAGACTCCCAGTATTTTACCTAAAGAATTTACTTTAGAGGCTTATAAATATATATTCTCAACCTCAGTCTTTGTTAAAAGCATGGGTATATCTATTTACATAACAATTTTTGGAACCTTAATCAGCCTTTTCTTTACAGTATTGATGGCTTATGCTCTTGCTGATAAGCAATTGCCAGGACGAAAAATTTTTACATTACTTGTAGTATTTACAATGCTCTTTGGAGGAGGTATGATACCTACATATTTTGTAGTAAAACAGACTGGTATGCTGAACTCTATATGGTCTCTTATCATACCGAGTGCTATAAGTCCTTTCAACTTAATTGTATTAAAGAATTTCATTCAAAGTCTTCCAGAGGAATTAAAGGAATCTGCCAGAATTGATGGATGTCATGAATTAATTATTGTTTTTAAAATAATTATACCTCTTTCTTTACCGGCTATGGCTGCTTTTGGACTATTTTATGCTGTTGGAAAGTGGAATACATATTTTAGTGCATTATTGTATATTCAAGATTCAAGAAAATGGCCAATACAGGTATTGTTAAGACAAGTCATATACTCTGTAGCTTCAATTGGTGACTCTGCAGGAGGAGAAGATCAGAGAATAGCTATTTCTTCCTCTGTTAAAAATGCTGTTATTATTGTATCCACACTCCCTATTCTATTAGTTTATCCTTTCTTACAAAAGCACTTTGCTAAAGGAATGCTTTTAGGTTCTGTAAAAGGATAAGTTATTGATATTATAGATAAAAGAACTTATAATGAAATTTTAAGGAGGTTCAATTTATGAAACTAAAAAAATTAGGATTAAAGGTTTTGGTGCTGTCTGTTTCAATCTCTATATTTACGGGTATGTTTGTAGGTTGCAGCAAAGAAAATAAGACACAGGAAGGTGATCAGGTAAATGCTCCTAAAGGACCAACGAAAATTGGAATGATGATTGGATTCGATGGGGTTGAATTTCCACAGCCTGGAAATGAAGTGCAAACTATGATAGAGGAATATACTAATACTAAGTTAGATATTCGAGCATATCCTGGAAAAACCCTGCATGAAATGCTTCCTGTTACAATAGCATCTGGCGATATGCCTAACGTTATTTCTTTTGGAGGCAGCCAACTTACACAAGCATACATGGTAAATGCCTTTGAAGGAGGCGTATTCTGGGATATTGCACCGTACATTTCAAAATATCCAAACATATCCAAAATAAATCCGATGATTTTTGATACTTATAAAATTGATGGTAAGGTATTTGGTATTCCTAAGGTGCGACCAATTGCTAGATCAGCCTATATTTACAGAAAGGATTGGGTTGATGCGCTAGGACTAAAGGAACCTAAAACTATAACTGAATTTTATGAACTCTTGAAAGCCTTTACTAAAAACGACCCGGATAAAAATGGTAAAAATGACACCTTTGGTATAACCCAAAGTTACGGACCAGGCAGTTTTTCTATAATGTTTGGTGCACCTAACAACTGGGCAGTAAAGGACGGAAAATTTGTAAAAGCAGAGACCACTCCTGAGTATATAGAGAGCTTGAAGTTTTATAAAAAATTGATGCAAGAAGGAATAATACATCCTGAAATTGCCATTATGGATCGTTCCCAATATGAAGCTTTATTCTTTGATGGAAAAGCAGGAGTGTATTCTAACATTTCAGCATATAAGGGTTATGAAGAAAATGTAAAGTCAAAGGTTTCAAGTGCTAAATTATCTGCATTTAGTGTCCTAGAGGGGCCTAATGGTAAAAAAATTGGCGGAGGTACCGGTCATAATGGAATTATGGTGATGCCTAAATCAAGCGTTAAGAATGAAGGCGACTTAAAGAATATTTTAGATTTCTTTGATAAATTGGCGGACGAGAAAATATCTAATCTATTTCAATATGGGATACAAGATAAACATTATAAGCTTGAAAATGGGCTAGCAGTTCGTATTCCTGAGATGAATAAGGATTTTAATGACAAGGTAACAACACCATATGCATACCCAATTGCAGCACTTTCACCAGCAACAAACGCAATAAAGGGTAAACTTATAGAGGTAGAAGAAATAGAAAACAGATTGAATACTGAAAATGAAAAGTATGCCGTTCCTGATCCTTCATTAGGATTGTACTCTGAAACTTCTGCATTAATAGGAGCAGACCATAATAAAATACTATCTGACGCTGCAACAAAGTTTATACTTGGAAGCATTGATGAAGATGCTTTACAAAAGGAAATAAAGAGATGGCGTGATGGTGGCGGAGATAAGATTGCACATGAATTAGCGGCTCAATATGTAAAGAATAAAAAGTAATAAAAGAGGCTGAGAGTTAGATATTTAATAACTGACTTTCAGCCTCTTTTTAATATCGTTAATCCGAATAATATTCTAAACAGAAAAAAATACAAGATAATCCGAATATTTTACATTTTACCTGCTAACGGTTACAGTTATAATTAATAAAGTAAGTAAAAAGAGAAGTTTTGTGTACAAAATGTTATCCAGAGAAGCTTAAGTTGCGCAAACACAAATATTGAAGGGAGAAAACAATGTTTAAATTATTTGGAAATAATGAAGCATCAAAAATCTATTGTAGTATTTCTGAACCAACATGTGTCTTCAAAGCACTAGAAGACTTAAAGGAAGATGTTTTCAAAATCAGTGGCTTGAGAGCAGATATTATAAAGTCTTTTCCGTTTACAGAGACCTCAAGTATACTTGTTGGAACTATCACTAATGAAAAATTTGCAGAATATTTGAAAGAGAATAATATTGATATTACTGAGATAGAAAACAAATGGGAGCATTTTATCATAAAAACTTTTGGGCGTGATAATCAATGTCTCTTGATTTGCGGAAGTGATAAAAGAGGGACGATGTGGGGGATATATGAATTTTGTGAGAAGATTCTAGGTATTGATCCTTTATATTTCTGGACTGATCATGAGCCTGTTAAAACAGAAGAATTTATAATTCCACCTATTTCTATAAATGACGGACCTAAAACATATAAATTCAGAGGCTGGTTCATCAATGATGAAGACTTGCTTATGGGATGGGCAAAAAAAGGTACACCACAAGAAGAAAATGATTTTTTTAGAGAATATCCCCTTGCTTTAGAAAAAATATTGGAAACGGCGTTAAGATTAAAACAAAATGTAATTATCCCGTCTACTTATTTGGATGTAGATGATCCTATCCAGGAAAATGTTGTACGGATTATAACAGAAAGAGGTCTTTATATATCACATCATCATCAGGAGCCGGTGGGGGTAAAACAAAGTACAATTGATAGATATTGGAAAAATAAGGGGTTTGAATTTCCGGTGAATTATTATGAAAATCCCGAAAAATATGTGGAGGTATGGAATTACTATATCAATAAATGGGCAAAATATGAAGATGTAATATGGCAGCTAGGATTAAGAGGAAAAGGTGATAGACCTGTG
>JARDZI010000159.1 GCA_029240935.1 Clostridiales bacterium | reverse complement strand
TAGCCAAGAACGGAAATTGGTAAAACTAGCAATATAATAAAAGATATATTGGTAGAAAGGTTGGAATGACCTTGATAGCGTGGGTAAACTTGCTACAGTAGTAGTATTGACCACAAAGCCATCCACCTCTTAGGTGGTGGTAGTTCACGACAGTATACATATATCTTATATAAAAGGGTGATTAATTATGAGAATTTTAGGAATAAAGGAAAAAGAATTAAAGGAAATAGAAGGGTATTATACTTGCAAAGAGATGATAAACCAGCCCTATCTGTGGCATGAGGGAGTAAAAATTATTGGAGAAAATAGGGAGAGAATAAAGAATTTTATTGATGAGATAAAAGCTATAAAAGGGCTTAAAATTTATCTTGTTGGTGCTGGTAGCTCTGCAAAAGCAGCAGCATTAGTAGAAAGCTACATAGGTCAGGTAACAGGAATAGATGTTTATTCAGTTTCATCAACAAATTTAATAACACAGCCTAATAAATATATTAGTCAGGATAGCCCTGGATTGTTAGTTTCATTTGGTAGCTCAGGAAATACTACAGAGGGGCTTGAGGCTGTTGAGCTTTTTAAGGAAAGATGTAGCAAGTTATTTCAAATACTTATTATTTGCTCAGATAAGGGTGAACTTGTAGGAAAATATAGTAACCAGGAAGATGTTTTATATGTACCAATTCCTGAAGGAACAAAGGGAAGAAGTATGGCTGCCACAGGAGAGTTCACTCTTCTTGTCCAATATGGACTTATGCTGTTTGATATAGACAGATTTGATTACTATGTTAAGATGTTTAAAAATGTTGAGGTAGATGCAGAATATTTTTTCGATAGATATATATATAAGGTTCACAGTATTGCAAATAAGAAATATGATGTTATTGCAGCATTAGGCTCCAATGCACTTACTGCTCTTGCATCAGAAATGTGTCTTAAAATAAGTGAACTATCAAGTGGACTTCAAAGCACACAGTTTCACCCGATTCTTGAGTTTAGGCATGGACCCAAGCTTATAATGAATTCTAAGTCACTTGTTTCCTTTTTTATAAGCAATGACCCTCACACACAGAAATATGAAATTGATATGCTCAAAGAATGTTCAGAAAACAAGAGAAACAGTACAATTGTTGCAGTTTCAATGGATTACAGTGAGGAAATTGATGAGAACTGTGATTATTATTTCTATTTTAACAGGAATGGATTTAATTACAGAGATGATTCCCATATAATATTCCAGTATGCACTGTATTTACAGAGCCTAGCTATACTAAAATCTGTAGATCTTGGTATATCTCCTGATAAACTTGGTAGTGATGTTAATGGCTTTGTAAACAAAGTGGCAAAGGGAGTAGCAATTTATAAAAGATAATATCCATTAAAACAAAACAAAAGAAAAGATAAGGATAGCACTGTATTGTTGACCTATCAACTATATTGTGCTATCCTTAATATTGTTGATAGGTCAACTAATATAAGGAGGCTTAAATATGGATATTACCAATAGATATATTACAAAAATATCCCGTGAGGCTCAGAGATACGCAAGATTAAGCTTACAAGGAACTGACCTTGGGACATCTGAATATGAATGCCTGCACTTTATTCGAAAAAATAAGGGTGTAAGTCAAGAAAAATTAAGTACTTTCTTAAATATTGACAAAGCTGCAGTTGCACGTATGGTTGCTAATCTTGAGAAGAAGGGCTATCTATACCGTCTTCAGGATGAAAATGACAAGCGTGCTAAAAAGCTTTTTGTAACTGATAAGGTTATTAATATTAAAAACATCACATCATCTGGGGAGTCTAATTTCTATGAATGGCTACTTGATGATATTGATGAAGAGAGAAAAAAAGTATTTATAAATGTACTTAATGAGCTCTATATAAAAAGTAAAAAAGAGCGTAGGGAGAACTTCACTAATATAAAGAAAAGGGATGTAATGAATTATGGCAAAGCTGAAGATTGAACCTATAAAGCAACCTAACAAGATAATTAATTATTGGAAAAAGGAGAAGCTTGTTGTAGCTTATATTGTAATATTTGGACTGACCTTTAACAGTGGAACCATATTAGGACCTATTTATCAAGGCAAATTAATTGATTCCATACTTCATGGTGACAACCTATCCTCTGTAGTAATCTTGGCAGTTACATTTGTAACTTTAATTGGCTTGATTCAACTGATGCGTTATTTTAAGCGCTTCTATATAAGACGCTTTGCCAACAGCACAAGTGCCACCATGAGGCTTATGATATATAATAATATAATGCATAAAAGCCTGGAGGAACTGGATAATGAAAATACAGGGAATTTAATGACTAGAGCTATTTCAGATGTTGATTTGTGTGTCGAAGGAATGAGAAAATTTTCAACAGAGGTATTTGATACAGGTGTACTAATGGCATCCTATCTCATCTCCATGCTTGTTTATGATGTTAAAATAACCCTGATATCCATTATATCTATTCCAATTGCAATGATACTTGCGGAAAAATTGAAAAGCCTAATTTATAAGTACTCAATTGCATATCGTACCAAAAGCAGCTATTTTGCAAGTGTTACTTATGACACCATAGAAAATGCCATGCTATACCGTGTAAATGGAATGGAAGCTCAAAATAGAGTTAAGTATAATGAGGATTTAGAGGATTTGCAAAATAAAGCAATTAAAGCCAATATTTTAGAAAATTCCATGCAGCCAATATATAATGTAATTGCAATGCTTGGAATAATCACTGTAATTTATCTTGGTGGTACTAAGGTTATTAATGGAGGCTGGACCCTAGGAGTTTTTTCTACATACATCATTATGTTTACTGCCATGGCAAATAAGGCAAGTAAAGCGGCCAAGCTATTTAATTCTGTGCAAAAATCCCAGGTTTCTTGGAAACGTATTAAGCCGTATCTTACAGAATATGTGGATAAAGTTACAACCTCTAGAGTTAATATGGATAATACAGTACTGACTGTAGAAAAACTAGGCTTAAGTTATCCTAGATGCAAAAATAACATAATTGAAAATATAAGCTTTGAAGGAAAATCGGGTGAAATTATTGGTGTAACAGGTTCTATTGCATCTGGAAAATCTACTTTAGGTATTTCTTTACTTGGATTATACCTATATATAGGCAGCATAAAAATAGATGGTAAGGAGCTTAAGGATTACTCTGAATATGAGAGAAGTGGGATGATTTCCTATTTGGGTCATAAGCCCCAGCTGCTTTCTGATACTATATATAATAATATTACCCTGGGGAAGGAGCAGAGCATAACTGCAGTTTTAGAGGATGTTTGCTTTGATACTGATTTAGCTGCAATGGCTGATGGAGAGAACACATTAGTTGGTAATAGCGGAATTAGATTAAGTGGTGGTCAACAGTCAAGGATAGCACTTGCAAGAACACTTTTAAATAAAAATAAAATTATAATTTTGGATGATCCTTTTTCAGCAATTGATATGAAAACTGAAGAAAAAATAATTGAAAATCTAAGGAGTAATTATAAAGGCAGTTTAATTATTCTAATATCTCATCGATTAAGGATTTTTGATAGAATAAATAAGATTATTTTAATGCACAATGATAAAAAAGTTGATTATGGTACACATAATCAACTAATGAAGAGCTCTGAGCTTTATGCAACAATATACAATTTACAATGCACTGTAGGTGATGATAATGATGAGAAATAGTTTGGTTAAAAAATCTATTGTTTATGTAATAAAGAAAAATATTAGTATAACTGTGTTATTAATCCTTGCAGTATGTGGTGTAGTTATTGCAAGCTTAATTCCACCACAAATATTAAAGTATATTATTGATAATAATCTTGTACCTAAAAAAAGTGAGGGACTGCTTACTTTAGCAATTGCTTATATAGGAGTGATATTATTTATAGGCATTTTTGACTTTATGAAAGAGGCTGTGCTTACAGTTTTAGGACAAAAAATAACCAAAGAAATAAGGCTTGAAATGATTGAAAAGCTTGAAAAAATAAATTCATTGTTTTTCTCATCAAATGTATCTGGAGCTATTGTTTCAAGGTTTACAAATGATGTTGATGCAATAAATTCATTGTTTACAAGTGGTATTGTAGGGATGATGATTGATTGTCTTAAAATTATTGGTATAGTATTGTCTATATGGACCTTCAGCCCAAAACTTGGAGGGATTACTCTAATACTATTACCAGTAATTTATGTAATTACTCGGTCATTTCAAAAGAGAATGCTAAGTGTACAGATCCAAAATAGAATTTTAGTTGCCAGAGTAAATAATCATATTACAGAAAGCTTAAAAAATATACAAATGATTAAATCTTACAGTAAGGAAAGCTACATGGAAAAGAATTATATTAAGTATTTGCTGGATAATTACAAAACAATTGAAAAAGTAAATTTTTATGATTCTGTTTTTTCTCCAAGCATACAGCTCACTCGAGCAGTTGTAATAGCTATAATTGTAATACTATCATCTAAACCGTTGAACTATTTAGGTATCTCATTGGGTATGGTTGCTGCATCCATTGAATTCCTCTCCAACCTGTTTGCACCAATTGAAAACTTGGGTATGGAGCTACAAAATATACAGCAGGCAGTGTCTGGTATTCGTAGGGTAAATGACTTTTACAAGGAACCTGAGGATGAGTGTAAAAAAAGTGAACTAAAGGCAGAGGATATTGTATCATCACGGCAAGAGGTAAAGCTTTCATTTAATGGTGTAACCTTTCAATATGAAAAGGGAACTGATATTTTAAAAAACATAAATCTTAATATTAGCCCACTTGAAAAGGTAACCTTTGTTGGGAGAACAGGTGTTGGAAAGTCTACTTTATTTAAGCTTATTATGGGACTGCTAAAATCATCTAGTGGAAGCATTAAGATAAATAATATTGATGTATATGAAATTCCAAATATAGAGAAACGAAAATTGTTTGGATATGTGAATCAAGATTTTCATGTAATAAAGGGTACTGTGGCAGAACAGGTTAGTCTTAAGGATGAAGGTATTACAAGGAAACAAATTGAAAGTGCTCTTGATTTTGTTGGGCTTACAGATTATGTAGAAGCATTAGAAAATGGAATTGACACAAATGTAAACAGTGGCACTCTATTTTCACATGGACAAAAGCAACTGCTTTCAATTGCCAGAGCAATTGTTACTAATCCACCGATTTTACTACTTGATGAAATTACTGGGAACCTTGATTCCATAACAGAAGAAAAGATTATATCTGTGCTGCAAAGAGCAAGTGATACCCATACTATATTGTCTATTTCCCACCGCTTATCCTCTATGTTTTCCAGTGACAGGGTGATAATTTTGGAGAATGGAAGGGTTAAGAACTCAGGTTCTCCTGAAGAACTTTTGCAAAAAGATGATTGGTATCGCAGCCATATTGCTCTAGAAAAATTAACTTGGGATTAGAATAAGAAAATATTATGAAAACTTAGTATATATGTTTTTATATTTTAAAAAGCTGCTGATTATTTAAAACAAATAACCAGCAGCTTTTTTCATGCAACTATTACTTGAGTAGTAATAAAATAGCTTTTTTAAGCAAGAACTTGAAGTAGAAGTGTAGGTGCAAACAGTGTTCACCTGGTAATACTAATTTCTTGGTTATAAGCTTAACATCGGGAGAACACTGTTATCCCATACAGAGGTAGGGAGTTAAAATTATTACTAACAGAACCTATATATTTTCACATAGCTTAATAAAATGATTTATATCCTCTACAATCATCTCAAGGGAACTATCCCAAAATGCTCGGCTATGAATATCAATGTCCACCTGTACTGCAATTCCCGCCATATCATTTGAACAGGTGCTTTTAAGCAAATTAATATATTCCTCCATAAAACCCTCAGGTTTGCGTTTATAGCGTGCATAAAGTCCTTTAGCAAATAGCAAACCAAATGTATAAGGGAAGTTGTAATAATGATATTCAGGTATGTAATAATGAACCTTGCACATCCACATATATGGGTGAAGGTACTCTGGATCTAGGCCATCACCATAGGCAGTATGCTGAGCACTAAGCATTATTTCACAAAGCTCCTCTTCAGAGAGGTTGTGACTTTTTCTTCTCTCAAATACTTCTTTCTCAAACAGGAAACGGCTGTAAATATCAACAACAGTCTGTGTGGATTCTCTCAGACCTGCCTCAAGAAGAAAAAGCTGTTCCTCAGCTGAAACAGCTTGTAATAGCTGTTCCTGTACAATCGTTTCATTAAAAAGAGACGCGGTTTCACAAATAGGAGTAGGTGGATCACGCATAACTAGAGGTACTTTATCAAGGCAGCGAGAGTGAAATGCATGTCCAAGCTCGTGTGCAAGAGTGCGTACATCAGAATAGGAACCACTAAAATTAGCAAATATCCTATTCTGGCGAAGTGAAGGTAGATCAGCACACAGAGCCCCTCCAACCTTGCCTTCCTTAGGAAAAGCATCAATCCAGCGATTTTCAAATGCATTTTTAATAAAGGATCCCATATTTTTATCAAAGCCTGTAAATATATCCACAAGATATTTATAAGCCTCATCATATGTAAACCTTCGTGAGTTTTGTCCTACTGGGGCTAGTAAATCATACCAGGGAAGACCGTTTTTATGACCAAGAACATGTGACTTAGCCTTTAAATAGTTGCGAAATGCTGGCAGATGAGCTTCGATTGACTCCATCATCACACTTAGTGTTTGTTCATCCATTTTATTAACGTCCAACATTCTGTCCAGCACAGTTTCATAGCCGCGCCATTGCATGGTGGTCAATGCTTCACCTTTAATAGCACTAAGACAGGCGGCCATGGGACCCTCATAGCTTTTATAGGCTGTTAACTCAGTTTGATAAGCTATATGCCGAGTCTCTTGACATGTGTCAGAAGCTAGAGCACGGACAGCAGAAAGTGGAAGGGATTTTTCTTCACCCTTAAGTGAAATAGAAACCATTGCAGCTCCGTCTAATGAATCCCTAAGTCTTTGCCATGCTCTGCTCCCTGTAAGCTGCATTTGTAAAATAATATCCTCGATTACAACAGATGCGTTTTGCTTGCTGGTTTTATAGCTTTCTCTAAGTAGAAATGAGTATGGAATAAGCTCATTACAGTCAGAAATCAATTTTTCTATATTGTCAAGACTCCCTACCTTATGCTGAAGCAGCATTAGTGATTGCTGTGAAGCAGCTTGAAGAGAAGAAATTCTATTATTAAAGTGAAGGGCTTCACTGTGGGAGGAATTGACCATTAGAGTTAAATTAACAAAGGATGAAACCTTAGTTAAAAGCAGATTTGCTGTGTCCATATATTCTAAACAATTTAACAGATATTCAGAAGAAATTTCCCTGTCCTCAGAGAGCAATGTCTTGATTTTATAAAAATCATCCTCAGCTTGAGAAAGCTCATGTATAAAGGTAGGATCTTCAAAAGAGTAATATAGCTGTGATAAATCCCAATTAGAATTAAGCTTTATTATTGGATGCATCTTTTCATCTCCTTATATAAGTTATGAAATAAATTTATTTTTAGCATATCATGGAATTGTTTTTATTACAATAAATCGGATTTCTTAACTAATTTAATTAAGGAGCTTAGTTTATGAGTATTAATTCTAAGTTGTTTAAGTAGTTAAATATTGAAGAAATTCCTTGACATTTTTTAGTAGCGTAGTATTATGAAAATATGAAGTATAAAATTTTTTATATTG
>JARDZI010000158.1 GCA_029240935.1 Clostridiales bacterium | reverse complement strand
ATAAACTGTATCATCAATTAAATCTACAATACTTTTAAGTCTGCTAATCCCAAATTCTGATTCTTCCTTTATATTTAAAATATACCCTTCGATATATTTATTTCCTCCCCCAAATGGTACTACAACTCTCATTCCAACTTTAATTAAATTATCCATATGTTCAGGTATTAAATAATCAAAGGGTTTATCTACTTCCTTTGATGGATTGTCAACTATTATTGAAGCTATTCTTTCCATATAAATCCTCCAAATAGTGAGTTAATTATTGGATATACCCTATTTCCTAATATAACTCATTTATAAAATTTAAAAAAAAGCGCCTTAGCGCTTAATCTTTAATGCATAATCCAAAATAATATAGGCTGCTTCTTCCTTAGTCATATTAGGTAATTGGACCATTTCTCCATTTCTAAAAAAGATTTTTACAGTATTAGTATCCGAATCAAAACCGCTTTTCTCCATGGTTACATCATTTGCTACAAGCATATCAAGGTTCTTATTTTTAAGTTTATTACTTGCATATTCATCTAAATTATTTGTTTCTGCTGCAAATCCAATAAGTAATTGAGATTTTTTTAATCTGCCCAATTCATATAAAATATCCTGGTTTTTAACAAGCTTTAAATTCAAGCCCTCATTGTTTTTTTTGATTTTACTAGTTTCTATTGTTTCTGGTCTATAGTCTGCTACTGCTGCAGATTTTATAACAATATCCGTAGAATCATAATACTTCATGACTTCATTATACATATCAGATCCGCTATATATTTTAATAAAATTTACTCCCACTGGAGGTTTAAGATTGGAAGGTCCAGAAATAAGTGTTACCTCTGCACCTCTGTTTCTTGCTGCCCTAGCAATTGCATAACCCATTTTTCCTGAGGAACGATTGGAAATATATCTTACAGGATCAATATCTTCTCTTGTAGGGCCAGCGGTTACAAGAACCTTTTTATTAATTAAATCCTTCTTTTCATATAGAAGCATATCTATAAAATCTACAATATTTTCAGTATCAGCTAATTTACCCTTACCAGTTGTTCCGCAAGCAAGCCTGCCCTCATCTGGGTCTAGGAAAAAATATCCATAGGATTTCAAAGCTTCTATATTCCTTTGTAAAATAGGATTACTATACATATTTGTATTCATTGCAGGTGCAAGCAATACAGGTGCCTTGGTTGCCATAACAGTGGTTGATAGCATATCATCAGCAATTCCATTAGCCAATTTCCCGATTATATTTGCTGATGCAGGTGCAATAACAAACAAATCTGCCTTTTCTGCAAGAGAAATATGTTCTATATCAAAGCTTTTTGGTTCTCCAAACATTTCTGTCACTACATAGTTTTGACTTAATGCTTGGAAACTTAATGGTGCTACAAATTTAGTTGCGGACTCGGTCATTATAACATGTACATTAATGTCCTTCTTTCTTAACCTGCTAACTATATCCAATGACTTATATGCAGCTATTCCCCCTGTAACTCCCAGTATTACCGTTTTTTTATTCATTAATTTATCTTCCATTAATCAGTTCTGTATCTCCAGTTTCATATGAAATTTTTTCTTCATAAATTTCATTTATTGCAATAGTCACAGGTTTTGATGAATCTATTTCTATTATAGGCTTTGCTCCATCAATTAATTGTCTTGCTCTTTTTGCAGTCATAACAACAAGTGTGTATCTATTGTCTACATTTTTTAACATGGATATAATTGAAGGGTTGATCATTGAATTATTCATTATATTGTCCCTCCTGATAATTTATTTTTTCTAATACTATTGATTTTACTCTATCTACACGACATCTTTCAGCAGAAATTATATTTTCTAGTTTATTTACTGCTGGATCAATTTCATCGTTTATAACAACATAATTATAACTAGATAAGTAGTTAAGCTCTTCAAATGCTGACCGAAACCTTCTTAAAAGCGATTCTTCAGTTTCAGAGCCTCTCTTTTTTATTCTATTCTTTAACTCATCCATTGTTGGAGGCATTATAAATATAAAAACTCCATCTGGATATTTATTTTTAACCTTTAAAGCTCCCTGTATGTCAATTTCTAATATTACATCTTTACCTTCTTCCAAGACCTTATTAACATATGACATAGGGGTACCATAATAGTTGCCGTATACCTCGGCATACTCAAGGAATTCATCCTTTTCTTTCATTTCATCAAATTTATCCTTTGTTATAAAAAAATAATTTATTCCTTCTCTTTCTGCAGCCCTTGGACTTCGAGTTGTACAGGAAACAGAAAGCTTTAATTCCTTATTTCTTTCAAGCAGTACTTTACAAAGAGTTCCCTTTCCTGCTCCTGAGGGTCCTGAAATAACTACAAGCAATCCCTTTCCTAACATTTTATTCTCCCTTTCATTTATTCTTCAACTTCCTCAATTGCTTCTTCCTCAATATCCTTTGAAGATAATCTGTGTGCCACAGTTTCAGGTTGTACTGCAGATAATATAATATGATCACTATCGGTTATTATAACTGCTCTAGTTCTTCTTCCATAAGTAGCATCAATAAGCATACCTCTATCCCTTGCTTCCTGAATTATCCTCTTTATTGGAGCTGACTCTGGACTCACTATTGCTACAAGCCTGTTTGCAGAAACAATATTACCAAAACCTATATTTATTAATTTAATACCCATAACTTTACCTCCATTATTCAATATTTTGTATTTGCTCTCTTACTTTTTCCAATTCACTTTTTACATCTACTACTAGATTTGTTATGTATAAATCATTGGCCTTTGAGCCTATAGTATTTATTTCCCTGTTCATCTCCTGAATAAGAAAGTCCAATTTTCTTCCAATAGTATCCTTATCGCAAAGTGTATTTTCCAGCTGTGATATATGGCTTTTTAGTCTCACAATTTCTTCAGTAATACTACATTTATCTGCAAAAAAAGCCACTTCATTCAAAAGCCTTGCTTCATCAATTTCTACTTCCTTTAAGTAATCAGTTACTCTTACTCGGATTTTTTCTCTAAAATCATCAACCACCCCTGAAGACCTGTTTTCTATTTCTTCTACTTTTATTTTAATAAGCTGGCATCTTTCCTTTATATCCGTACCAAGCTTTTCACCTTCACTACTTCTCATCTCTAAAAATAAATCAATAGCCTGGTCTAATGCCTTTAAAAGTATCTCCCATATGACTTCAATATCCTCTTCTTTTTTTTCCATGGATATTACATCTGGATAATTAGCCAGTTGAGATAGGGTTATATCATCATTAAATCCAAATCTATCCTTTAATGTTTTAAGTGCATTATAATATGCAGCTGCTATATTTTCATCCACATTAACAGCCCTATCATCATCACCAAAGCTTTCCTGATTAATATATACATCTATTTTACCACGATATACTTTAGATGCAACATATTTTCTTATACTGTCCTCTAGTGCATTTATTCCTCTTGGAAGTCTTATAAATACATCAAGATATCTATTATTGACAGACTTAATTTCCACGTTAAAGCTTCTGCCACTCGAATCATTGCTACCCCTTCCGTATCCGGTCATACTTCTTATCATTTTTTCACTCTCCATACCTCTTAAAATCTCCATATATTTAATATTATGTAGTCTTTACTCATTATACCTAATTATTACACATTTTATCAAGTTATTTAATAGCTTTCTATTTTAATTCCTGGATTTTTCTGAAATAGCACCTAATCTTTTTATTTTATCCCTGTAAATGCATTAAAATTATTATCATAAAAACTTAAAAATAAACTTATAAAAAAACGAACTATTAAATTTACTTTATAAATAGCTCGTTTTTATAGTTCTGTAATTATATATTAATTATCCTATTCATAGCTTCTTCCAGTCGCTCCAAGCTTACAGTTAATGATATTCTACAATATCCTTCCCCAGACACTCCAAATGTATTCCCAGGAGTTATAATTACTCCGGTTTTTTCTAATATAAGGGATGAAAATTCCTCTGACTTATATCCCCTGGGAACTTTAAACCAAACATAGAATGTTCCTTTAGAATTATATGGTTCAATGCCAATTTTCTTAAGTCTTTCTATTACAATTTTCCTTCTTAATTCATATATTTTATTTAATTCCTCAATTGTTTTATCCCCTTCTTCTAAAGCCTTTACTCCTGCCATCTGCAGAGCACAAAATTGGCCCGAATCAAAATTTGTTTTTATTACCATGAGTTTTTTTATAACCTCTGAATTTCCTACTACATATCCAATTCTCCACCCAGTCATATTATATGCTTTTGAGAGTGTCCCAAATTCAACACAAATATCCTTTGCACCTGGTGTTTGGAGAATGCTTCTTGATTCAGTACCCTCTCTACAAATATCCATATAGGCACCATCATTGGCAATCACAATATCATTTCCCTTTCCAAAGTCTATTAAATTTTTGTAAAACTCTTCAGTTGCAACTGCACCTGTGGGATTATTGGGATAATTGGTAATAAGTATCTTTGCCTTTTTGGCTACCTCTGGAAATATGTTATCCAGTCTAGGTAAATACTGATCCTCAGCTTTTAAATACATTTTATAAACACTACAGCCTGCAATAACTGCTGCTGCATTATAAACAGGATAGCCAGGGTCTGGAATTAAAACATAATCATTGTTATCTGCTAAAGCAAGGAAAAGATGAGCTATACCCTCCTTAGAACCAATCAGTACTGCAACCTCATTTTCATGGTCTAATTCTACATTATATTTTCTTTTATAATACTCAGCAACTGCTATTTTAAACTCCAATAGTCCATAATATGGAGGATATCTATGGTAAGCAGAATTTTTAATTGATTCTATTGCTGAATTAACAATAAAATCAGGTGTTGGCCTATCTGGGTCTCCAATTCCTATATCGATTATATCTATACCCTCTGATATTAATTTTTTTTTAATTTCATCAATTTTTGAAAATACATATGGGGGAAGCTTTGAGGTTCTATTTACAATTTTCATGAAAAACACTCCAGAATATTTCTTTAAATATAATATTCTGGAGTTTATATATTTGTTACTCTTTAAATGAATCAAGAATACCTTTAACCCATTCCTCCCTAGGTTTTACTACTTCACATTCAATACTTTTTTTGTTTGATTTCTTAATTTTAATAGCTAGAGTATTTGTTTTTTCATCCCTGTTCATATGAGCACGAATTACAGCCTTTGATAAATATCCTTCCTTGTATGTCAACACAGTTATTTCTCCATATCCCTTATTAACAGAATATGCAATGTTATTTTCTTCGATATATGGTATGTTTAATTCAAAATTTCCTTTTTTATCTGTAGTATTAGCTGCCTTAGCCTCAGGTATTACCACCTTAACCCCTTCAATTGGTTTGTTTTTTTCATCAACAACAGAAATTTTATATTTAACCATGTTATCTGATTTTGTTTCTTGGCTTTCATACTTTTCATATACTTTAAACAAATTTTCTATATAACTAATATCTGGTGAGTTTGAATTTACAGTATAATTTGAACCCTTTGTAATTTCAACCCTTACTATTGATATTGAATCTCCTGGATATACATTATAATCAATTTCTAAGTGATTACAATAGCCCTTGGCTTTAATTGCAACATTAACGAAACCACTTCTCATTCTAGAAGCTATATCCTCTGAATATCTTGTAAAATAAGCTTTATTCAATTCAACATCTATCTCAGAAGTCTTTCCCATATCATCTGTAGAGTATGTAATATTATCCCCTAATATATATACCTTTGCCTCCTTTACTGGCGCCTTTGTTTCTTTGTCTACAACAACTACAATAATTTTTTGTGTATTAGCTACCTCCAGTTCCACATTTGTATTCTTTGTTTTCTTTATACATCCAGTCGTAGAAATGATAATTGCTAGCATTAATAATAAAGCAATAAATTTACGTTTCAAACAACTCCCCCCTGATAATTACTCACCTATTTATATTTATTTATTATGTCCACAAAATATTACAAAAAGGTAGTTTGTAAAAAACTACCTTTTTAGTACCTAGTGAATATTTATTTCTCCTTCGAAAATTAACTCAGCAGGACCTGTCATAAATACTACCTCATCCTTGTATTCTATAAATAGTTTTCCACCAGCTAACAATGCTTCAACACTATTGTTTGTTTTACCAAGTAGAACACATGCTACAACACTAGCACATGTTCCAGTGCCACAGGCAAGAGTAAAGCCTGCTCCCCTTTCCCAGGTTCTTAACTCAATTGTATTCTTGTTTATTACATTAACAAAGTTTACATTTGTTTTACAGGGAAAAATATCCAGTTTCTCAATCTTCTTACCCTTTTCTACCACTTCATTTTTATCAATTCTATCCACGTATACAACAGTATGTGGAACCCCAAGTAAAAGTGTAGTTGCATTATAGCTTTTACCATCAACCTCAAAAGTATAACTTAGATTATTCGCATCACTACTGTATGGCATGCATTCCCCCTTGAATTTTGGGGATCCCATGTTTATCCTTATACTATTTACTTTTAAGTTATCTATGTCAAGCTCAGCCTCCATTATACCTGCTAGGGTTTCAATACTCATAACCTTTTTATTTACAATACCCATTTCATACACATATTTACTAAAACATCTTATTCCATTACCGCACATTTCTGCTGTACTTCCATCTGAATTTATTATATTCATTTTAATATCCGAAGATTCAGATTTTTCAACAAGCAATATACCATCAGCACCAATTCCAAAATGTCTATCACACATTTTCAGAGCCAATTCATTAAAATTTTTTATGTCACCATTCCTATTATCAATAATAATAAAGTCGTTTCCTAGACCATGCATTTTTGCAAAGTGCATATAATCCTCCTACCTTTCAAAAATTATATTTAAATGATATACTTTAAATCATAGTATTCAAATAAATACTATGCTAAATATTGATATTATATTTTATTATACATCATTACAAATAATTATTGGAGGTTTTATAATGCCATTTGATGGAGCTTTTACTAGAAGTATTGTTAAGGAGCTTTCCAATCTTATAAACTGTAAGATTGAAAAAATACATCAACCTACTAAGGATGAAATTGTTTTAATTTTTAAGAAGGACAGAAAAGCAAAGAAAGTACTATGTTGTGCTAATCCTTCATATCCAAGAGTTCATATCACTGAACAGGCATTGGAGAACCCAAAGGTTCCCCCTACCTTTTGTATGATTCTGAGAAAATACCTGTTGGATGGAATTCTTTTAGATGTAAAACAAATTAACTTTGACAGAATACTAGAATTAAAAATTGAAAGCAAGGATGAACTAGGCTACCCAGCAGAATTTTATCTTGTTACAGAAATAATGGGTAAGCATAGCAATATAATACTTCTAAACAAAGAACGTAAAATCCTTGATTCCATAAAACATATTGGAAGCAATATGAACAGGTATAGAGAAGTACTACCTGGTTGTGATTATGTTATACCACCATTAAAGGAAAAGGTTAATCCATTAGAAATAGGCACAGATAAATTACTAAACTACTTAAATGAGCAAACTGATGGCAGTGTATCAAATTTACTGACTGACAAATTCCTAGGGGTAAGCAAACCTCTTTCAAAGGAGATTTGTGGTGAGTTTTATAGTAATAAGGTTAAGGAACTATCCTCGAGAGAAAAGGACACTATTATTTCGAGTTTTCTTCACTTTATGACAAAGATAAAAAGTATGGATTTTAAATATATTATATTTTATGATTCCTCATCCATGTTTGATTATTATATTTGTCCTCTAGAGCAGTATTCTAGTTCAGTTATGGAGTA
>JARDZI010000157.1 GCA_029240935.1 Clostridiales bacterium | reverse complement strand
TCACTTGTAAACATGGGTACGAATATGTATATTACGTAGGGGCGAACAGTGTTCGCCCGTGAGGTACCATGATTTTGGACTCTGCCTGTATCATAGTGCACAATTGCGGGCGAACACTGTTCGCCCCTACAACACATAGTAGTTAAATTGTTTCAGTTAACATAAGACAACTTGCGACGTATTCTTCCTAAAATGTAAATTGAAATCAACACAACAAATTCTTATAGTCTAAGTCTACTTAGGCAAATCAATTTTATCCAAAATGCCTGATAAATAGGCCAGAGTCACACCATAATTTGTCATGGGCACATTTGCTGACTTAGCTTTTTCAATACGTGACAGCATGTATTTTCTGTTGAACATACATGCTCCACAATGAATTATAAGATCATAACTGGAAATATCCTCTGGGAAATCCGTACCGCTTAGGATGTCAACTGTTAGACCTAAACCTATTTTCTCTTTTAAGAAACGAGGTATTTTTTCTCTGCCAATATCTTCAGTTAGGGGTGCATGTGTACAAGCCTCAGCAATCAGCACCCTTGAAGTTTCTGTTAAGCTTGATATAGCTTTGGCGCTTTCTGTAAAGTAGCTTAAATCCCCTTTGTTCCCTGCCATTAAAACAGAGAAGGAGGTGAGCATACTTTCCTGTGGTTTTTTTTCATAAACTGTTTTGAAAACCTGTGAATCAGTAATAATAAGCCTTGGGGGATTTTTCAGAGCTTCAAGTGCTGAATCAAGCATATCAGTTGTTATGCTCATAACAATGGATTTTTTATCAAGCAGTTCTCTGATAACCTGAACCTGGGGTAGGATAAGTCTACCCTTTGGAGCCTGGATATCCTGGGGCATAACCAGAAGCACAAGGTCTCCTGAATTTGCTAAATCTGATGTTATGCTCTTGCTTTCATAATCCACTGGAAGTGAGCGAATCAATTCTTCTCTGATTGCAGTAATTCCAGATTTATTTAATGCACTGACTAATATTGGAGTCAGTTTACATTTTTCCATTATGGTTTTTTCTATTTCCTCTATGTTCAAAAGCAAATCCCTCTTGTTTATAATAGCAATTATGGGAATATGCTTTTCCTTTAAGCCTTCAATCCACTTTACTTCATCCTCTGAAACCAGGTCGCAAAAGAGGACCAGAGCTATATCAGTTTTTTCTATGGCTTTTTCTGTTTGAGAAATACGAAGCATGCCAATTTCTCCTACATCATCAAAGCCTGGAGTATCAATAAATACACATGGACCTATACCATTAATCTCCATTGATTTATAAACTGGGTCTGTAGTGGTGCCAGCAATATCTGACACAAGAGCAATAGCCTGATTTGTTAATGCATTTATTAGTGAGGATTTTCCGGTGTTTCTCTTCCCGAAAATACCTATATGCAGTCGATTAGAACGAGGTGTATCTTGCAGACTCATATTGTTACTCCCTTCAATCCTTTGGTATTAAAATCTAAAATCTCGTTTACCGCTGCCAACTTCATTAAGATATTTTACTGCGGTATTTTTAACTTTTTCATTTGGAATGCGGTTTAGTTCTTCCTTGATTAGCTTTTCTCCCTTTTCCTTTGTATCGGTGGAAGCATAATCCTCTAAATATTCCTTTAATGTAATCAATGCATTTGGCTGGCAACAGTTGGCGATTTGTCCGGACTTAACAAGGCTCATAAAGCGGTCACCAGTTCTACCTTCACGGTAACATGCAGTACAGAAGCTTGGAATATATCCTAGTTCAAGGAGCCAATTCACCACCTGATCCAAGGTACGTTTGTCTTCAACATCAAATTGAGCTGAATTTTCATTCTCTGGTTCAGGTTCATCATATCCACCAACACTTGTTTTGGAGCCACCGCTAACCTGGGATATACCAAGCGCGAGTGCTCTTTCACGTGTCTTTTGTGATTCCCTGGTGGATATAATCATACCTGTATATGGAACTGCAATTCTTAGTATTGCAATGATTTTTTCAAACATTTCATCTGAAATGGCATTTGAAAAATCATTAGGATCAATATCATCAGCAGGACGAATACGAGGAACACTTATAGTATGTGGTCCAACTCCCATGGCAGCCTCTAGATGCTCAGCATGCATTAAAATACCAACAAAATCATATCTGTAAAGATTAAGTCCAAACAATACACCTATTCCTACGTCGTCTATGCCACCCTCCATAGCTCTATCCATGGCTTCTGTGTGATATGCATAATTGTGCTTTGGACCTGTTGGGTGAAGCTCTTCATAACTCTTTTTATTATAGGTCTCTTGAAATAGTATATAGGTGCCAATTCCAGCATCCTTTAGCTTTTTGTAATTTTCAACTGTAGTTGCAGCAATGTTTACATTAACACGGCGAATTTCACCGTTCTTATGTTTAATAGAATATATGGTTTTTATACTTTCCAGTATATATTCAATTGGATTATTTATAGGATCCTCTCCAGTTTCAAGTGCTAGGCGCTTATGTCCCATATCCTGAAGTGCTATAACCTCACGGCGAATATCCTCCTGTGTAAGTTTTTTACGCTGAATATGCTTATTTTTAAAGTGATATGGACAATATACACAGCCGTTTATACAATAATTTGACAGATAAAGTGGTGCAAACATTACTATTCTGTTTCCGTAAAACTTCTGCTTTATTTCCCTTGCCAGCTTATACATTTTTTCATTTTCATCCTCAAGATCACATTCAAGAAGAACAGCAGCCTCCCGGTGGGAAACTCCCTTCATGTTTTTGGCTTTTTCAATTATGCTTTCAATAAGTTCACGATTATGCTTGTTTTTCTTTGCAAACTCCAGGGTTTCTTGTATCTCAGCGTCATCAATAAATTCCTCAGCTTTTTTTGATTTTACATCATACATAATAATAGCTTCCTTTCAATATATATTTGAATTTTTAGGAATGTTATATTATTGGTTTAAAATCTCCTCTGTCAACAACCAGCTCATAGCCTATGCTTTTCATACGATTTTGAAGACAGAAGCGACATTCAGCTGCTTCCTCACCAGTGCAAATTTTATCGTCATAAAGTTCATATTTTTTTCGCACTCTTATTGGTGAAAGATTTGGCATAACAACATTTGCACCTGCAAGTATTCCTGCTTCACGACCCTTTGGGTTTATTGTTCCAAGAGCAGTTGTTGCAGGAAGCATTGCGTTTGGAATCATAAGACGAAGTAGTCCAATAATAAATAGTGTCAGCTCATAGGAGCCCTTTGATCTATCCCCAAAGGGTGTGTCATGGTGGGGAAGGAAGGGACCAATTCCAATCATCTCAGGGGACAGTTCTTTTAGAAAGAGCAAATCCTCTGCAATATTCTCAAAGCTTTGAAAGGGTGATCCTACCATAAAGCCTGCTCCAACCTGATACCCTATCTTTTTAAGTGTCCATAGACACTCCATTCTGGTTTTAAGTGAGAGGGACTTTGGATGGAGCTTTGAGTAGTGTTCCTGGTTTGCTGTTTCATGGCGAAGTAAATACCTGTCTGCACCTGCATTAAAGTATGCTCTATAAGATTCCTCGCTTTTTTCTCCAATTGAAAGAGTTAATGCACAATCTGGATAAAGGTTTTTTATATTCGAAATTATTTCAACAATATCCACATCGGTGTAATAATTATCCTCTCCACCCTGTAGTACAAATGTTCGGAAACCAAGTTCATAGCCACTTTCACAACACTCAAGTATTTCCTCAAGGCTTAGGCGATATCTCTCAGCCTTTGAATTTCCAGCTCTAATTCCGCAGTAATAGCAGTTATTTCTGCAATAGTTTGTAAATTCAATAAGCCCTCTTGTATAAATCCTATTACCAAAATATTTTATTGAAACATTTCTTGCTTTTTGGAATAAATATTCTGAAAGCTCAGGTGTAAAATTGGATAAAAGTAATGTAAATTCATCTTTGCCTAGCATTCCAGTTGCTTCTAGTTTGTTTATTAGCTCTTTCATAGCATCTCCTTTATATTTCCGTAGATATTTTTGAGTAAATTGTTTTTGTTGTTATATGTGGAAGCATGCCCAGCTTACCAGAAAGTGCACTTATAGTGTCGTTTGTAGCATCTAATACAATGCTAATGATTGATACACCTTTCTTTTGATAGGGAAGTCCCATTCTTCCAATGATGTACTGAGAATACTCACTAAGGATAATGTTGAGTTTTTCGATTGATTCCTTGTTCTCTACGATAATACCAATTAAAGCGATTCTCGTTTCCATACTCATTTTCCTTTCATATAAAATACAACAAAAAATCCTTGTGCCACATAAAGGCACAAGGATAGTACATTGCTTCTGCTATCAAAACTATTGCTACTTTTAATGTAAACTATTCTCTCACCTTTATGCTTGGGATGAACCCTCGCACTTAGTATGATTACTTTTTTGTTGTTTGTTTGCTACAAGAAAGGTAATAAAACCAATCTCAACAACTTACAATATAAGTATATGATATAAGAATTTGATTGTCAAATATTTATCAAACCAAAAATAACTTTACTTACTCGGGTTCATATTTTTCACTAAAGCATCCTCTGCCTTGTACATAGAGTAATTAAATTCAAACCATTTCCAATCCTTGCTTAATGCATCCCTCTTTAAATTTGAATAATCAAGCAGTTTCTTCCTTATAGAATCATCAATACTGCTGTCCTCAGCAAACTTTAAAACATGAGGTACTGCATCATAGGAAAGTACATATAGGTAATGCACATCTATTTTACCAGTGTCATAATATCTTTCAATATTTTTCTTAACTATTATAGAATCCACATTAACAAAGTTTATAAATACATACATTAATAATGCTGCAATTATTGATAGCCTTGCCACAGGAATTTTACTAAACCAGATTCCTATAAGGACTATAAGGAACAAAATAAATAGCAGTATCAGGAATAAGTGTACAAATATCCTTAAATAGGTGTATCCAAATGTATTTTCATATAAGGACATTTTATAATGTGCAGAGTAGAGCATATTAAATGTAAAAACTATAAGCAGTGTATAGGCTCCATTTAGCACAGCTTTTAGTGGATTTTCCTTTTTTGTATACATGGTTGCCAGGATTAATATTGTGAAATTTATTATTGTAACAAGTACAAGCTCGAAGAAGCCCCTTCTAGCATACTCAGCATAAGTAAATCCATTTGGTAGAACAGTTCCTCCACCGTATAGATATGAAAACTGTACTATTGAGAAAAGTAAATAGACTAGATTTATTATTACTAGTACGGTTAAAACGGTAATTGGTTCCAGCTTTCCATTTACCTTGCTAGGTTTTGTATCCTTAGTATAGGAATATCTGAAGCTCCAGAAAAATCCGAATAGGTAAAGGGCTACAACTGCAATTTTAATAATATCCCATAAGGTACTTCCTATATTAATGTTCCTAAAGCTTGTGTAAAAATTAGAGGTATAATATCCAAATACCGAATCCGCAGAGGAGAGTAGTGGAAGTATTACTATTAATATAGGTACTGAAACAAGTAGACCTATTAAAATACTTTTAGTCTGTGGATTGAGCTTACCTCTCTCTCTTTTTTCAATGTTACCCTTAGCAAACAAAATAGGTTTAAATATGTTTTCAAATGTGGATGGAATTATTCTTTCAAAAACAGTAACTACAAACTTAATGCTTCCCCATTCAATTCCCTCATACCTTATAAGTAAAAAAGAAGCGGTTAAAAGCATTGGTACTGCAATAACATTCAGGAAATTTAAAATTCTATTTGAATGAACTGCAAAATTTAAAGAGAGTATGAATGCAATCCCTAAAATAAAAATACCAATAGGCTTTGCCTTTTTAATATTCCTTCTGAAATTATAAAAAAAGATCAATATAATCAAGGCAGTGAATATTGGGTAGGATGCTCCATATGCCTTTGAAAAAAAGAATGTGTTATATATAAAACCAAGAAAAATCGCAACTAATACTGCAAATGCTTTTTCCTTCATATGGGTGTTATTATCCATATTTTTATGCTCTCTAGAACGTATTTTACTAATTATGGTACTATTTGAATAGCTAAGTCTGCTATCCGATGAAACCATGTCCCTGATAGGTTCTATCCAATCAGCCGAATAGTTATTATCAATACAAGCCAGGAGAAGATTGCTTAATAGAAGCTTTTCATTAAAGGTAAAGGAATTTTTATCATTAAATGAAACCCATCTGAAGTTCTTTCCTTCAATTTTTTCATTAAGTATGTCTATATTATTAATATTTACTAAGAATGTAGTTGTGTTACTATAGGTTTCCTTACTAAGCTTGAAAACAATATCATAGTTTGTGCTAAACTGCTCCCTAATTAGCTTTTCAAGCCCTTGATTTGGAGTTTCACCCTCAAGAAGCTCTGTGCTAATGGGGATGTTTATGACTTGATCATTTTCATTATTTTTTGTTTTACATAGAATTGAGGATTTATTTATTATTATTGCCTGAACAAATTTATTCATATTTATTTATAATGGGTTTATTTATTTGTTTAGGTAAACCCATTAAATCTTCACTTCCTTTCATTACAATATTTAAATTTTACAATTCAACGAGAATTTTCTATAACCTAAGAACACATACCCACTAAGGCATATCTGAATTATACTAAAAATAAAAAACTCAGCTGTTGCTAAGTAGCATTCACCTAAAATTATCACTTGGGCAACAAGACTTATAAAAAATATTAAGCCCATCATATAAGAGGCAACCCATGCCTTGCTACTTTCCTTTAAAAAACTAATTATTGCTGATATTAGATTTCCTAACCCAAATATCAGGATTCCAATTATGCCAGGAACAACCCAGCTTTCAAAGGGTACCTTAGTAAGCCATTCCTTAGGGTACTCAGTAAATATTCCATTGTTTGAACTTATCATTTTAACTCCTATATTTATGGCACCAAAGGATAAAATTAGGTCATAAATACCTAGCAGGGTTTTTCTGAATTTTAGTTTCATTTTAATTATTCTCCCTTCAAACTTCTATAACTAGGAAATAACTAATCCCCTTTATATTCGAGTATATCCCCAGGCTGGCAATCAAGTTCCTTGCATATTGCTTCAAGTGTGGTGAACCTTATTGCCTTGGCCTTACCTGTCTTTAATATGGACAGGTTTGCATTTGTAATGCCTACCTTTTCTGCAAGGTCTGATAGAGAGGTTTTTCTCTTTGCCATCATAACGTCTAAATTAACAATGATTGCCACATTAATCCCCCCATCCTATATAGTCAAATCATTTTCTTCTTTAAATTCAACAGCCTGTTTAAATACCTGGGAGAGCACAAATATAAAGCATGCTGCAAAGAAGAAAATTAAAAATTCTAGATCAGTATGAATTCCATATTTGTCAATGCTAACTATTGTAAGAGCTATATACTGTTTATTTATAAATATATTAGCTCCATAGCAAATGGATATTACAAGACAAAATAGGGCTATCATTCTAAGGCTCTTAACATTGCTCCAGGTAAATGGAGTTTTTTGAACCAAAGAACCGATAATTCTTCTTAAATAATATAACATGGCAAGTAGAGATAGTCCCCCAGCTAGAAATAGTATGAAGGTTATTATTAGCTTTAAAGATTTAAATTGTAACAAACCAGAAAAACTTGTGAATACAGCCCATAGAAAAACTAAAATACCTAATACAATCATAATATCCAGGGAAATTTTTAAGAACTGTGGGATTCCTGAATTATCTTTATCATTCATAGTTATTGCTATTGAGAAGTTAAGCAATGTACATCAACCTCTCAACAACCTCCTTTCAATAGTTAATTATAATATTCGTAAATTGAAAATCGAAATGCAACCCTTTCGAATTCAAATTGAGTTGTAAATTTAATTATTTATATATGACCAGGAGGTTGCATCCTGGTTTACAAAA
>JARDZI010000156.1 GCA_029240935.1 Clostridiales bacterium | reverse complement strand
GATTTATGACAGTAGAATATGTTAAAATTGCAATGAAAGAGGGAGTCAAATTTGCAATTGATAGTGATGCCCATAGGCCACAGGATGTTGGTAACTTTGAAAAGGGAATTAGGATTGCTGAGGAGGCAGAACTTCCAATAGAGAGAATAGCAAATGCGGAAAAATAAAAGGTTAGGGGGGAATTTAATGAAATTTGTTATAGTAACGGGTTTGTCAGGCGCTGGAAAAACCCAGACCATAAGATGTCTTGAGGATTTTGGATACTTTTGTATAGATAATCTTCCTCCTGCACTTATACCAAAGTTTGCAGAAATATGTCATCAAGCAGAAGGCAAAATTGAAAAAGTAGCAATTGTAGTTGACATAAGAGGTGGAGAATTTTTTGACGACCTTTTTAATGGTTTAAAAGCACTTATTGAAATGGGTTATGAGTATGAAATATTGTTCCTTGATGCCTCTGATGAGGTGCTTGTAAAAAGATATAAGGAATCAAGAAGAAATCATCCCCTGGCAAAAAGTGATAGGATTATTAATGGAATAATGGAAGAAAGAGAGATACTTTCTGATGTTTATGAAAAAGCAACACATGTGATTGAAACTACAAACCTGTCATCAAGGCAGCTTAGGGAAGAACTTAAAAAAATATATGTTATAGGCGAGAAATTTGAAAGCCTGATAATTACTATAATGTCCTTTGGATTTAAGTATGGCATTCCACTAGATTGTGATCTTGTTTTTGATGTAAGATTTTTGCCTAATCCCTATTATATTGAGGATTTAAAAGAGCATTCTGGAAATGAAGAGAATGTAAAGAATTATGTGCTGCAGTGGCCAGAGACTACTGAATTTGTTAACAAGATTGATGAACTTTTAGAATTTCTTATACCATACTATATAAAGGAAGGTAAGACACAGCTTGTTGTAGGTATTGGCTGTACAGGAGGACGACATAGATCAGTTGTAATCTCAAATTCAATATATGAAAACCTTAAAAAGAAGGACCATACAGTTCACATAGACCATAGGGACATTTCTGAGGATGTATCGGGGGATGTAAGATAATGAGTTTGTTTGACTGGCTAAAACCCGGGATAAAAATCAAAAGATGGCTTTTAATGGGCATGTTGGGACTTGCTGTTTTCGTACTTGGGATATCAAAAGCTCTATTTAGAGGACCAATATTTGATAAATATTTGATATTATATATATATATAAGCTTTTTAGGAGTTATAATAATATATGCAGCATTAAGATTAGGATTTAAGAGTATATTAACTCTTCTATCAGGTACAAGTATGAATAGCAGTATAAATACACAGCTATTATCAGACTTGTTATATGAGCAAAGGTTATTAGTAAGGGGACCAAGAATAGTAGCAATTGGTGGAGGAACTGGACTTTCTACAATGCTTAGAGGGCTAAAGGAATATACATCAAATATAACTGCTGTAGTGACAGTTGCTGATGATGGTGGTGGCTCTGGAGTGCTTAGGGAGGATTTAGGAATACTGCCACCAGGAGATATTAGAAACTGCCTTGTTGCATTAGCACATACAGAACCTCTTATGGAGGAGCTGATGCAGTATAGATTTAAGGAAGGAAGCCTTAAGGGACAAAATTTTGGAAATCTATTTCTTGCTGCAATGAACGGCATATCATCAAACTTTGAAGAGGGAATAAAAAAAATGAGTGATGTATTAGCAGTTCAAGGAAAGGTTTATCCTGTAACCTTAGAGGATGTGACATTGTGTGCAAAGCTTGAAAATGGAGTGATTCTTAAGGGAGAGTCAAATATTCCAAAACAAAGTATTAATTATGAATCGGTCATAAAAAGGGTATACCTTGAACCTTCCAATCCTGAGCCCTTTGAAAATGCCCTATTTGCAATTGAAAATGCAGATTGTATTTTAATAGGACCTGGAAGTCTTTTTACAAGTATATTACCAAATCTTATTATAGATAAAATTGCAGAAAGCATAAAAAAATCAGAGGCTTTGAAAATATATGTTTCAAATATAATGACTCAACCTGGAGAAACAGATGGTTTTAAGCTTTCAGATCATATAAATGCAATTTCAGAGCATTGTGATGAAGTATTATTTGATTTTATAATTGCAAATAATGGAATTATACCTAGGGAATACTATGAAAAATATGAAAATGATGGACAGGATATGGTTGAGATTGACCTGGAAAATATACCTGAAAAAATTGAGGTAATTTCAGAGGATTTGGTCCAAATCAGGGAGGGACTATTAAGACATAATACGAAAAAACTGGCAATTGTAATTATGAAGCTTATATTAAAGTATGTTATGCCTAAGAATAAGAGAAGAATTTTAGATTATTATTATCTGTCAGAGAGAATAAAAGAAAAGAGGTGATAGTGTGTCATTTTCATCAGTAGCAAAAAACGAAATATGTAGAATAAGCGACGAAAAGGAGTGCTGCGATATTGCTGAAATATCTGCTCTTTTGAGAATGAGCGGCACTATTCAAATAAATGGGAAGCAAGGTTTGAGCTGTAGAATTACTACTGAAAACCCGGCCATTGCAAGACGTGTGTTTACTCTTATGAAAAAAGTATTCAGCATTCATACTGATATTTTAGTTAAAAAGAATAATACACTTAAGAAAAATAACATTTATTTACTTGCAATAACACAGGAAATGGGAGCTAGAAATGTTCTTTTAAAAACAGGTATGCTAAAGGAATTTGAGGATGGAACATTAGGCTTTAATAATAAAATTAGTAGTGATATAATGAAAAAAAACTGTTGCAGAAGGTCCTATTTGAGAGGAGCATTTCTTGGAGGAGGTTCAATCAGCAATCCCGAGAAAACCTATCATTTGGAGTTTGTTGCTAACACAATAGAACAGGCAGAGGAGTTGGTTAAAATAATCAATTCCTTCGACCTTCATGCAAAGATAATACAAAGGAAGAATAGTTATGTGGTTTATCTTAAGGAAGGAGAGCAGATAGTTGACCTCCTAAACATAATAGGAGCCCATTCAGCTCTTTTAGATCTTGAGAGTGTAAGGGTTTATAAGGAAGTTAGAAACAATGTAAATAGGCTGGTTAACTGTGAAACTGCTAACCTGAATAAAACTGTAGACGCGGCAATAAGACAGATAGAGTCTATAAGGTATATCCAGGGTAAGGTAGGGTTAAGAAAGCTTCCACTAGGTCTTAGAGAAATTGCAGAGGTAAGGTTGAATTACCCTGATCTTACTTTAAAGGAGATTGGCGAAATGCTTGATCCCCCCATTGGAAAATCTGGAGTAAATCATAGGCTTAGGAAAATAGAAAAAATAGCTGAGGAGCTTAGAGAATAGCGGGTAGAGATTTACTCGCTAATTTTGATATAATTACTGCAAAGGACAGGCTATTGATGTTTCTGAGGAAGACAAAGAATTAATTGCAAAGGGGTTATTATGTACAAGAATATTAAGAAAGTAGGTGAGAGATTGGCGGATTTTGTTCATCTTCATAACCACACAGAGTATAGCTTGTTAGATGGCTCAGCAAGAATTAAAAGACTTGTAAAAAGGGCCAGTGAGCTTGGAATGAAAGCACTAGCAATAACAGATCATGGGGTTATGTATGGGGTTATCGACTTTTACAAAGCCTGCATCGAGGAAGGCATTAAACCAATAATTGGTTGTGAGATTTATATAGCACCAAGAAGCCTTTATAAAAAGGAATCAGGAATTGACAATGAAAATTACCATTTAGTATTGCTTGCTAAGAACAAAAATGGATATCAAAATCTTATGAAAATTGTATCTAAGGCTTATGTTGATGGTTTCTATTACAAACCAAGAGCAGACTACGAATTATTAAAAGAATACTCCAGTGGTTTAATTGCATCAAGTGCCTGTCTAGGAGGAGAGATCCAGAGTATTCTTTTAAATGGTAATTATGATGAGGCAAAGAAAAAAGCACTATTATACAATGAAATATTTGGTGAGGGTAATTTCTATCTTGAACTTCAGGATCATGGAATACCAGAACAGATAGAGGTTAATAAAAAACTCATTAGGATGTCAGAGGAAACTGGAATACCTCTCATTGCAACAAATGATATGCATTATATAAACAGAGAGGATGCCACAGCCCACGAAATACTTCTATGCATTCAAACTGGTAAGACAATGGATGACACAGACAGAATGAAGTTTCCAGGAGACGAGTTCTACTTAAAATCTCCCGAGGAAATGGAGGAGCTCTTTGGCTATGCTCCATCTGCTCTTGAGAACACAGTAAAAATAGCAGAGCAGTGTAATGTAGAGTTTGAGTTTGGAAAAACGAAGCTTCCAAGGTTTGAAACACCAGAGGGAATGGATTCAAAGGAGTATCTCAGAAAGCTATGTGCTGAAGGGTTGCAGAAAAAATATAAGAATCCAGGTCCCGATGAAATTGAAAGATTAAACTATGAACTGTCTGTAATTGAACAGATGGGATATGTAGATTATTTTTTGATAGTATGGGACTTTATAAGATTTGCAAATGAGAATGGCATAATGACCGGACCTGGCAGGGGGAGTGCAGCAGGGTCAATTGTAGCATATACATTGAATATTACTAAGATAGATCCATTAAAGTATAATTTGCTTTTTGAGCGTGAAGAGATGCGCTCGTTAAACTGGGTGAATTGCTGGAAAGCTAAACTTGCAAAAGCATGCTAATCAGCAGCCAAGTCTGGGAAAGGCATAGAAGTACCAGAAAGGTTCAGAGACTAGAGAGATGAGGAGCCAAACAATAAATCTCTCCAAGAGCGCCCAGCTCAATAGAAAATATGTTGAATAGTAAAAGAAATTTTGGAGAAACTAATTGGAGAACATACATTCTATTCTGATGATATAGTCCAATCTGAACTAGAAATGACTAGTTGATGAAAATGAGGGAAACCTCCAGAGCATAGGATAAAGAGCCTATGGATAATTACAAATGTTCTTAAATCCAGAAAGAATTTCTATGCCAGATTAAAAATTAGAGGTTATATATAATACTGTTGAAAAAGGTTGATATTATGAAGAGATTTGAACTTGATAATTATAAAGAACAAATTATTAAATTATATACTAGTGATAAGTTTTCTTGCGAAAAGGTTGCCCATATTTTAAATGCGAGTTTATCTGGAATATATGATGCATTAAAAAGATGGGGAATAAAATCTAGAAATTTATCTCAAAGCCATAGAGTGTATAGTATTGATGAAAATTATTTTGAAGAAATAGATACTGAAGAAAAAGCATATTGGTTAGGTTTCATTTATGCTGATGGTTTTATTACTTCTCCACATGCTTTTGGCGTAGCTTTAGCATTAAAAGACAAACAGCATCTTGATAAGTTGAAAAAGGCATTGAAATCTGAGCACCCTTTGCATGAACTGGAGACAAATAGTAGTTATGGACGTAATTCATATGTTAGATTATTAGTGCATAGTGAAGCTATTTATAATCAACTAATGAGTAATGGAGTTATGCTTAATAAGTCCTTAATACTTGAATTTCCTACTGATAAAATTCCAGATAAGAATCTTTATAATCATTTTATAAGAGGCTATTTTGATGGAGATGGTAGTTTAGTATTAAGTAAAAACTCAATTAACTTTAAAATATGTGGAACAAAAGAATTTTTATCTAGATTATTTGATATATTTAATTCGGTTTCTATTTATGATTTTAAATATAATCTTTATAAAAGGAAAAAAGATGATAAAAATAATTATTATATAAGCTATGGTGGAAAACAAAAGACATATTCAATTTTAAATTTTTTATATGGTAATTCAACAGTATATCTTGATAGAAAAAAGGAAAAGTATAATCTATTAAAACAATTATATGACAACTAATTTTAGTCGTGTACAGCAGAAATGTTGTGCTTAAAGAGCCTCGAATTGCGGGAAAGTCCTGATAGCCCTATGAACCACAACGGAAGATTGAGAAATATCTAAACGTGATGGTGGCTTGACCATAAAAATCATAGGGATTTGAGAATTGTCAGACTCTACTGGATAACCACGCAGCCAAGCCTTGATGAGAGGAAGGTTCAACGACTAGTGCGAGGGCACGTAGGGGTAGTAAACTACTTCGAAGCGGGGCAACCTAAACCGTAAAGGACGGTAGGTGAAGATATAGTCTATACCCACTGCTACTGCAGTGTTTAAGTATCTTGAAAAAGAGGGTATAATAGATTGATTCTGACTTTTGCTACGAAAGAAGACAGGAAGTAATTGATTATGTGGTTGAAAAGTATGGAAAGGATAGAGTTTCCCAGATTGTTACCTTTGGTACAATGGCAGCAAGGGCTGTTATAAGGGATGTTGGTAGAGGACTAAACTATCCCTATGCAGAGGTGGATGGGGTTGCAAAGATGATACCAATGCAGCTGAATATTACAATAGACAAGGCATTGGAACTCAATCCTGAGCTTAGGAAAGAATATGAAACAAATGACAGGATTAAGTACCTGATAGATATATCAAAGTCACTTGAGGGATTACCAAGACATTCATCAACCCATGCAGCAGGAGTAGTTATTTCTTCGGCACAACTAGACGAATATGTGCCATTAGCAAAAAATGATGATACAATTGTTACTCAATTTCCAATGACAACCCTTGAGGAACTTGGTCTTTTAAAGATGGACTTCCTAGGGCTTAGAACCTTGACTGTTATAAGAGATTCATTAGAAATAATTAAGAGAACTAGGGGAATTGAAATAGATATTGACGATATAAACCTTGAGGACCAAGGGGTTTATGAAATGATTAGCAGAGGAGAAACTGAGGGAATATTCCAGATTGAATCAACTGGAATGACAAACTTCATGAAGGAGTTAAAACCCTCGGATATTGAGGACATCATTGCAGGTATTTCACTTTACAGACCAGGACCAATGGATCAAATACCAACCTATATAAGAGGAAAAAATCATCCTGATGAAGTTAAGTATCTGGATGAGAAGTTGAAACCTATACTAGATGTAACTTATGGGGTAATGGTGTACCAAGAGCAGGTCATGAACATAGTAAGAGAAATAGGTGGCTATTCTATGGGAAGAGCTGACCTTGTAAGAAGAGCTATGTCCAAGAAGAAAGTCTCTGTAATGGAACAGGAAAGAAAGAACTTCATTTATGGACTGAGGGATGAGAGTGGAAATTTAATTGTTCCAGGTGCAATTAGTAATGGAGTTGACGAAAAGATAGCTAACCAACTATTTGATATGATGATGGATTTTGCTTCCTATGCTTTCGTTAAACCCCATGCTACTGCTTATGCTGTTGTGGCTTATCAAACAGCATACCTTAAAAAGTATTATCCTGTGGAGTTTATGGCAGCAATGCTTACAAGCGTTATGGGTAACAATGGAAAGGTAGCCTTCTATATAAATGCATGTAAGAAGATGAATATAGAGGTACTGCCGCCGGATATAAATCAAAGTCAAGTTAGCTTTACTGTAATTGACAACAAAATAAGGTTTGGTCTGGCAGCTGTCAAAAATGTTGGAAAGGGAGCAATATATTCAATAATTTGTGCAAGAAAAGAAAAGGGTCCCTTTACAGGCTTTGTTGATTTATGCCAGAAGGTTAATTTATCAGATGTTAATAAAAGAGCAGTAGAAAGCATGATTAAGGCAGGAGCCTTTGACTCACTTGGGTTTAAAAGAGCTCAACTTCTTAATGTATATGAAAAAACCATGGAATCAGTTATAAATGATAGAAAAAGAAATATAGAAGGACAGGTTTCCTTTTTCTCCATGGGAAGCAATGCTCAAATTAGTAATAGGGATGATTTCCCTGATATAAAAGAATTTGATAAAAAATATATACTTGCAATGGAAAAGGAGATGTTGGGACTTTATATTAGCGGACATCCACTTGATGAGTATAAGGATGAACTTGATATAATGA
>JARDZI010000004.1 GCA_029240935.1 Clostridiales bacterium | reverse complement strand
TGGATATTCCAAGTAATACTACTCCAAATGAAAGTAGATATATAAAAGGTTTAGTTATAGCAATTCTCAATTAAAATCACCCTACTTTCTATGAGACCACTGAAAAACTAATCTTCTTTACTGTGTCATTAATATGAAACTATGAAACTCCCTACATTCAGTCTAACCGTAGGGGCAAACAGTGTTCGCCCGTTTTACGCACTATGATACAGGGATAGCCTAAATTCATAATGCCCTCGGGCGAACACTGTTCGCCCCTACAAGTTTCATAATTTTTCGTACCGACATGCAGGGATGACTTTCATAGAAATGACAAATAGACCCTTTTTCAGGAGCTTACTCTCTATCTTGGTACTTTCACCTTAGAAAGTATGTCCCTAATAACCTGTTCTGGTTTAACTCCCTCCAGTTCAAGTTCTGGCTTTAATATAATTCGGTGCCTTAGGGTTGGTATTACCATCCTTTTTATATCCTCTGGGATAACATAATCCCTTCCATAAAATGCTGCACATGCCTTAGCACACTGAAGCAGTGCAATAGAGCCTCTAGGTGAACTTCCTATATCGATTGCAGGATTTTTTCTTGTTTCTGAAATTATATTTACAATATAGTCCATTAACACATTATCCACTTTAATTTCCATAACCGCTTCTCTACATTCTAAAATATCCTGAGCTGTACAAACTGACTTTATATCTGTTTTGTCCAATTCAACACTGGAGAAACCTTCATGATGGCGTTTTAAAATTTCAGCTTCTCCTGAAGCTGATGGATAATCTATTATAATTTTCATTAAAAATCTATCTACCAATGCCTCTGGGAGGGGATAGGTTCCCTCATATTCCAATGGGTTTTGGGTTGCAAATACCATATAGGGAGATGGAAGTGGCAGCATTTCCCCTTCTATTGATACTGTACTTTCAGCCATGGCCTCAAGCAGCCCTGCCTGAGTTTTTGGAGGAGTTCTATTGATTTCATCAGCTAATAAAAAGTTTGTAAATATTGGCCCCTTCTTTAATTCAAACTCCCTTGTCCCCATGTTAAATACCTTTGTGCCAGTAATATCTGCAGGCATTAGGTCAGGGGTGAATTGAACCCTTTTAAAGTCCAGGGACATGGTTTTCGAAAGTGCTCTAATCATCAAGGTTTTAGCAAGTCCCGGCACTCCCTCTAATAGTACATGTCCTCCTGAAATAAGACTTATTAATGAATATTCTATAAGTTCATCCTGTTCAACTATAACTTTCTTTAGCTCTTTAGTTATTCTTTCCACAAGATTGTTTACTTGGTTTTTTTCAAGGTTTTCCAATATGCTTCTCTCCTTTTCTCAAAAATCTTATTAAGCTTTTCCAAAGTACTAACAACTTGAATATACTCCTTTGCTTTTACCTTTGTTTTCCTATTGTTTATAAAGTCATATACTCCTTTGGCCTTATCTAAGGCTGGAAGCTTTTCCATCTCCCAATACTCAAGCCAATCCTCATCACTGCAATTTATTACCTTTAAAAAATTTTTATAATAATTATCAAGCATTAAATCCCATGCCCCTGCCCCTCTATAAAGTGCAGCAGCCGAATATAAGTATTCATTTTCAGTCCTCTCCACCTCTTCATAAAAGGGAATAGGCTTTCCAAAGCCTTTGCCCTTATAATAAATGTAGGCTGCTAAAACCATTATAATTTGATAAACAATGTATTTAAACTTAGTTGGTATAGCCTCCCAGAGGGATCTACTGCTGGAGCTTGAATATAAATGTGCTTCATTAAAATATATCCCATTGTCCCTATAAGTATGGATTATCTCAAAAAGTTCATATGCATTCCCTGTATCCTTCATAAGTGCCTTGTTAGTTAAGTTATCCACATTAGCAACAATAAGCCTTCCCATAGTGTATTTATACAGTGATAGACTTCCATTTATTTCTGGATTAACCTCATAATCTATATTCGGAAATTTCTCATTTGTAAGGTATATAAGGGTTCCTCCCCTTCCAATCCATTCCTTTACCTTAGGCTCATTTATATTAAAGCTTCCTCCAATTACAGCTATCTGGACTGTCCCCTCATTTTCTGAAGTTAAGGCTCCCAAGCTTCTCCCAACTGGGTAGTTAAGGGATCTTAATGTCTCATTTAAAATACTAAGTCCCATTTTGGATTTATTCACTATAGAATAGCTTGGAAGCCGGTTACCCATACTACTTGATAATTGGAAGGTCACCCATAAAAATATTGGAATAAGAATGATGAAAATTATCAAATCTCTACTGATTCTTTTCTTCATAGCTTATCACCTCATTCCATATAATTTCTATAGTACTGTTCCACTCATCATACAGCTCCTGATCAGAGGCTTTGTGCCCATACCAGGATGCGTTAAACATATTAACTAGTTTTTTAAATACAGTAACCATTTCAAATTTATTTCTTTTTAAATAATTATAAATCTCTTCTCCTGTTTTGGTTTCATCAAGATAAAGAATATTTTTTTCATGCATAAGCAATAAAACAGCAATAAAATCATATCTAATAGCCTGCCTGAAATCCCCCTGCTTAGTAAAACCAGCACCCCTGCTTCTTAAACTGTTTGGAGTAACCCTATCAGTTATTTTTTCTCCCAAAATCTCTCCTACCCTTGCTTTTTTATCAAAGGTTTTGCTTATTCTTATAATAACCAATACAATAATTGCTATAATAATTAAAAGACCAATAATCATAAATATTGTAGCAAGTTTATCTGATATTGCAGGAGCATTTGCAAGATTAGAAAAAGTTTTTTTAAGTATTTTTTCTAACCATTCCCCTATCATATCCTTCATTCTCTCTATAAAATCGCCAAGGCCACCTGTTAAGTGCTTATATTCAGGTCTACCTAGTATTTCCTTAATTGTTTCATCAAAAATAGGTTTAGGTGGAATTGTTATACTAAACAAGCTCACTTGATTGCTTCCTTTCATCATTTTTTTGTATATCCTTCAGCCTTATAACCATATCATAGCCTTCCTTTTTAAATCTCTGATTGTAGTATAAAAGTGTAGTCATTATGGTTCCTATAGGTGTAATAATAAGCCATGACAGAATTTCAAGAGGCCAACTTGTCAGAGAAATAGTTAGATTTAGAAATGTTAAATAATCTAATGGCAGGTTTAAAAGCTTAAGCAATAGAAATAGTAAGCTTAAAATTCCCGTTAAAAAGCTTGAAAGGGAAGATTGTATTGCGTATATTGTAAGTCCAATTAAAAGTGTTGTGCCAAATATCCTCCAGAAATTTCTTCTTATCAAACTAAAGCCTCTCTTAATAGCTGAAAAAACCTTCATCCTCTCAATAACTGCTGCTTGAAGAGTAAATGAAAACATTGTGGAATACATCAAAATAACAAGCAAAAATGCAAGTCCTGTTAATATTGCTATAATTATTAATACAATTTCACCAGCCCCAGAACTTCCATTAAACATAATAGATGTATCAAGAAGATTGTATATAAAATAAAATATTAATCCAAATACTAATAATACAGGTATAAGTAAAAGAAGCTCAATCAAAAATATTCCTATTACTTTATGCAAATTCTTAAAGGATGCTCCCAAAGCCTCACCGAATCCTATATTTTCATGACTAAAAGCTTGGCTTGCTATCTTTATGACCCCTATTTTTGAAGCCAGAGCCATAACCCCTATAATTATGACTATTATGGTGAAAAATATAATTGGGATTACAACATTAGGTAAAATAGCTACAGATAAAGCTATAAATATACCTCCACCAAATATTAGGAAAAACACTCCTGCAGCATATATTAATCCATAACACAAGCTATATAAGACAATACCTTTTATATACTTTCTTAAAAAATCAACAGCCCTATCCATAATTTCACTGAGACTCATAATACCCATAATTAATCTCCTTACTAAGTAAATATTGTACACATAGCTATATTTTACTTTATTGGTTATCAAATTAAAAGGGGGTAAAAGGAAAGGGTGCCAGCCACATGAGATTATGAGTTTTAATAAAAGCTCATAATCTCATGTGGCTGGCACCCTTTAGCTGCTTTACTAGGCCATCTTCTTCATTATATCCAATATTACCTTGTCAGTAATATTCATTCCCTCTTTACTAAGTGTCCCCAGATTCATTATCGTCTCCTCTGCACTGACTGCGATTATGCCTGTACCTGATGGGATTATTGAATCGTTTATTGCTAGAATTGCTGACTGGACTGCTGCTGAGGCTGCTGTTGATACCTTGAGTGCACAGCTTCCCTTTGCTCCATCACATATCATGCCGCTTAGGTTTCCAATCATATTTTTAATGGCACCATCAATCTGCTCATAACTGGCTCCCATGAGCCAGGCTATTGCTGCACTTGCACCTGTTGCTGCTGCAACCCCGCAGCCACATAGGGCAGAAAGACGGCCTATTTGCTTTTTAATATAGCAATTAATAGTATGGCTAATAGCCAGAGCCTTTGCAATTCTTTCATCCTCAACTTTAAACATCCTTCTATAAACTGCCAGTGGAAGTATTGCAGTAAGCCCATTGTTGCCACTTCCATTTGAACTCATTACATTCATGCTTATGCCTGACATCCTTGCATCAGCAGCTGCTGCAGTCATCATCATACAGTTATTTGTAAGATCATCTGCTATTATTCCCTTCTTCATGGACTTCTTTATGCTGTACCCAACTCCCAGTCCAAGCTTTTTATCCAAACCTTCTAGTGCAATACTCTCATTCATGTCAATTCCTGCAATAAGGAAATTCAGATCCACAGAATCCATGGTTTCTACAGCTTTTATAATATCCCTTATTTTAGATTTATAAATAACCTCTATATTTTTATCATTACCTTCATTTTGACTTATACCTTCTAGTAAAACTAGGTTATCCTTCTCAATTAGCGTAAAGCAGTTATGTTTATTTTTTATTATTACCCTTGAACTATGATTTTTGGATTGAAGTTTTACTTCAATATATATTTTTTCTTCAGTGTCCCCTATAAATAGCTCCACCTTATTATTATTAAGTAATTCATGAGCTAATGCTAAATGATGACTATTTATACCCTCTAAAACCCTTAAGGACTTTTCCGAATTACCTGCAACGATACCTAATGCTGCTGCTATTTTCAGTCCTATCTCGCTAGTGTTAGGAATCCCTACTCCAAGGCCATTTTTATAAATATTAGGGCTAACAATTACTTGCAACCTGTCTATATCAGTGCTGCCTAATACTTCCCTAGCCTTTGCACATGCAAGAGCAACTGCAACTGGCTCAGTACAGCCCATGGCAGGCACAACTTCATTTTTTAATATATATTTAATCTCTTCCTTTAAACACATATATAATCACCTTCCCAATAATTATTCTTAAGTATATAGATGCAACATATGTGCCAACTGAGAATACCTCTATTTTAGAGCTTCAATCTCACTTTGAGATGAAAAGTATATAAAATCAGTCTCATACTGAGATAGCGTTCTCAATATGAGACTGATTTTATTCCTGCTGGTGCTTTTTTACTATAAGGTTTGCTTTGACACGGTTTTTAATTGTTCGCTCAATTCTTGAATTTTATCAATTAAATTACTTATGTTTATAATCTCATTATTCTCACTATCAATTGTTGCAGTAATTTCCTCAATAGATGCTGCCTGCTCTTCAGAAATGCATGCAGCATTCTCTATTGCTCCCTGTACATGTGTGAACTTATCAACCATTTCTGCTACCCTTTGGGCTTCTTCATCTAAAGTAATACTTGTCCTATCAAAAGCATTTTTAATTGTCTTGAAATTTTCATTTACACTGTTTATTATTTCATTTCCAGCTATTACTGCATCGTCTCCAAGTTTAACTTTTTCAACAACGATGTTAGTTTTCGTATTTATATCATTGATTATATTATTAATATCACTTACAATTTGAGAACTCTGAGCTGCAAGCTTTCCCACTTCACCAGCAACGACTGCAAACCCCTTTCCTTGGTCACCAGCCCTGGCAGCTTCAATAGATGCATTTAAAGCCAAAAGATTGGTCTGCTCTGCAATTTGAGTTATCCCATCAAGGAATTTATTAATACTGGAAATATTTTCATTTAACTCATTAACTGTTATCATAGATGTGTTAACAGCTTGATATATTATTCCCATTTGTGTATTCATCTGCTCTACTTTTTCTGATCCCTTTAAAACATAATCTGTTATCTCTTCAGCATTTTTAGATATTTCCTTAGACATTCTCAGATTTACATTTAAATCAGTGCTTATCAATGATATATTTTCATTTACACCGCTTATTCCTTGAGCCTGATCAGTTACTCCCTTTGCCATTTCATGCATAGCAGAATTGATATTTGCCATGCCTTCCTTTGTATTTTGAATATTATCTTTAAAAACAATAACTCCTTCATTTAACTTGTCAGAGTCTCTATCTATTTCATCCATGGTCTGCTTTAGCTTTTCAAGAAGTTCTGTTGTCCTTTTTTCTTTTTCAATAGAATTATCAACAAGTGATTTACCCCATTTTGTAAGAAAATACAAAATACTTATAATAACATTTATATAAACTAATAATGCAATAACTACACTAAGCTTAGAATTTTGTTCGATAAAAAGACTCTGGAATGCCACAAAAGATAAAGTAATTATTATTATATTTACAAAAACGCCATACATAAGAATCAATTTTTTGTCAAAATATAGAGATATCATTACAATTGAAATTAAAAAAAAGTAATGATTTCCCAATGGAAAAGCACCATTTGTTAGGATTCTAGAAACTGCTACAATAGTAGGAACTAAACTAAAAATTATGGCTTTAATTCCATCCCTTATTGGAATAAAAAACAATATTGTTAGAACTAAACAAGTACCAACTACTTGGTATAGTGTAGGCATACCTTTTACCCATCCAAGAGATGTTATTGCTAAAATTCCTAATATAACAGCAATTGTTAATATGCTGATTAGGTTTACAAGATGCACCCTTTTGACATTATAAATTGTTCCTAAATCTTTATCCATATTTACACCCCCAGCAAATTTTAGATTAAGTAACGGAATTTAAAAATATACTATTATAGATTGTTTTTTAATAATATATTACCTATATTATCGCACCTTTTTTTACATACTTAACCAAAATTTGTTTTTATATTTTTCATTGATTACTCTCTAATAATACCTATTTAGCCCATATTTTTCACTATATCAATATAATCCTAACAGTAATATTCATTACTCTTTGTTAAGAGTTCCTGGGTTCATTATGGTTTTCTCAGCATCTTCGCCAATTATTCCTGTACCTGGTAAAACTATTGAGTCTTTTATTAGTAAAATAGCTGACTATAAATACCTTTATTTTAGACCTTTAGTCTCACTTACAATGAAAAATATATAAAGTCAGTCTCATACTGAGATAGTGTTCTCAATATGAGACTGACTTTATTTGTGTCCGAATTTTTAAATATCATTGGTTTTGACTAATTACACTATAGGAATGACACTGTTCTCTCATAGATTTTAAATGTAATTTTTTAACAGTACTATTTTTTTATTCATATGCCTTTATCTTTCTATATATTGTTGCTCTGCTTATTCCGAGAACCTCTGCTGCCCTTTCTATTCCCTCACTGTTATCTCCGAACAATTTCAATGCCTTCTCTATTTCTACTCTTTCAAGTTCCTTTATTGGTGTTAATGTCTCCTCCCTTAAGGTTTCTTGAATTGCTTCATTTTCCTTAAGTCTTCTTGGCAAATCTCCAATTTTAATTATCCTATCAGCTGACATATTAACCCCATACTCAATAACGTTCTCCAGCTCCCTTACATTCCCTGGCCATTTATAATTTTTAAAAAGCTCTAATACAGAAGGGTCTATTTCTTCTATATGTCTATCAAGCTTTTGATTGAATTTTATTAAGAATACATGTGATAATATTTCAATATCCTGGAGCCTTGTCCTTAATGGTGGAAGGTGAATTGGTATTACGTTGAGTCTATAAAATAAATCCTCCCTAAACTCCCTTTCTCTAACCTTCTCCTCAAGTAACTTGTTTGAAGCAGCAATTATTCTAACATCTACAGGTATTGAAGTGTTACCTCCAACCCTCTCTATCACATTTCCCTGAAGTACCCTCAGGAGTTTCGTCTGAAGGTTTAGGGGCATATCTCCTATTTCATCTAGAAAAATGGTTCCCTTGTTTGCAAGCTCAAACTTGCCTATTTTACCTCCCTTTCTTGCTCCTGTAAAAGCACCCTCCTCATATCCAAAAAGCTCACTTTCAATAAGGTTTTCCGGTATTGCTGTACAGTTTATTGCAACAAATGGACGATTTCTTCTATCACTTTCATAATGTATTGCCCTTGCAAAGAGCTCCTTACCTGTGCCGCTTTCTCCCTGAATTAGTACTGTGGACCTTCCCTTGGCAATTCTTTTAGAGTAATCCTTTACAGTATCGATTTCATTGCTATTACCTATTATATCCTCAAAGGTTATTATCATATTTGTACTAGCTATATCATTTACTACCTTTATTAGTTCATTAATCTTATTAAAGGTAAATATAAATCCAGTAACATTATTTTCAACCATAATAGGCTTTGCATTATAATATCCTCTGTATTTAATCCCCTTTGTAGTATATAAAAATTCATTATTGGATATATGGCACTTATTTTCTTTTATTTTTTGAATTGCAATACCTTCAATTATATCAGAAACATTCTTTACTAAGCCTGTTTCCTGATTTATATTAAACATTTCCCCAGCTATTAGGTTGTACCTTAATATCATACCGTTCTCATCAGTTGATATAACCCCTGAATCCATTGAGTTTACCAAAATCTCGAGTTCTCTTGCCATTAAATTTACGTTCTTAGTTTTTCTATTTTCCTTAATTTTCGATGCAATTAATTCAGACATTCTGCTCAAAAACTCTAGTAGGTTTTCCTTGTTTTCCAAAATTATGTCCCTTTGCTTCTCATTAAATGCAATAAGCCCCATAATACCAACAATATTATCATCCACCTTTATTGGACAGCATACCTGAGCAAACTCCTTACAGCCATCATTATTAATGCAGTTGCTACAGGCTTCATGAAGCCTTGGGTTTTCTATTATAAAGCTTTCGCCCCTTTGAAGAGCATAAGCAAAGCTACAGTTAGAATTTAACTGCTCACCTATACTACCAACATACCTTCCAGTACCGGTTATTCTATTCAATTCATTATCAACAATAGTAATATCTACATTTATTACACTCACAATTGCATTGCATACACTTTTAAGTGTATCATGTATACATTTAAGCTCGCAGCTGTAATTCATAGCCCTCACCCTTTTTCAAATTATTAACTTCTTTTATTATAATATATTATTGGGTTTTAAAATATAGATTATTTTAGAAATGTAAAAAGGAAGAATAAAAATATTCTTCCTTATATTAATGGGGGGTTATCTATTTGAATAAGTTATTGCCATTTGTGTTTGATATTTAACTTCTATTTTTATTATAAATATTTATTTTGTTTATCACATGTCAAACTCATGAATAAACTATTAAGCAATTTTTTGACAGGTAACCCAGATTTATAATAGTGTGGCTTTGCGTCTGCATTAGCCAAATAACTTGGCCTATCTAATAATCCTCCTTGCAGTTACATACCTGCTTTGCCAATAGGAGGTTCCAACATATGTGGTTTTTACAGCATCACCAGGCTTTGGAGAATGAATCATTCTGCCATTTCCAATAAATATTCCCACATGATCAATAACTCCGTTGCCTTTAAATGAATAAAATATAAGATCTCCAGGCTGTAAGCTTGCTCTTGAAACATATACACCCTGCTTAGCCTGATCAACGGAAACACGGTTTAAGGAATACCCTGCCTGTTTAAAAGCATATTGGGTAAGTCCTGAACAGTCAAAGCCACCCTCTCTTGGAGACTCTCCTCCCCAAACATAGGGAGTTCCCAGAAGAGATTTTGCAGTAGAAACAACTGTGCTTACTAACTGCTGTTTGGCATTTACACGTAAATATGTCCCACTTACCCAGCCTGTTCTACCATCTGATAATTGTATCTTATACCACTGATTAAGCTTACCTATAACTTTTACTCTGTTACTATTCCACAGTCTATGAATCGCACCATAATTTGTTGATGGACCTTGCCTTACATTTAAACAGCCTGCTGTTACTACACCTGTTGTATTTAGCACAGTCATTGTGCTTGCAGTAGTTGTATGTTGAGCCCCTGAGGTGGTTGCTGCAGATGCCTTTACATTGAATGGTGCGGTAAAAGGTATGGTTGCTACTGCAAGAGTTCCAAGTAAAAGCTTTACAACATTTATTTTTATATCAGAAAATTTTTTCTTAACCAAATATCTGATTTGTTCATCCAATCCCAGTATGTTTTCCTTAAAGCTTGAGCACAATTCCTTTGAGAATTCTGAAGCATGTGGATTTAAGTATATTTCGAGTACATATCCGTCTCCATCCTTAATTAGGTTATAACATTTAAACCAATCCATATTGTCACTCCATTTTTCAAATTAATGAATATATATAGTATAAATATAGACTTTCCTAATTTATTATAAAAAATGTGCAATAATAAAAGATAACTATTGAATAAATATTGTTCGAACCATTTATTAAATATGGATTAAATTCATTTTTCTTTTTTCACAATATGTGTTACTATTATTAATGGTATAAATTCTTTGAGTAAATTTTAATGGTACTAAATTCATTAGTTATATATTATCACGTGACATTAGACACTAATTACATATAGTTTATAAACATTGTATTAATATTTATGAATTGTTATTGAAGTATTGATTAGACTTAATTATTATTGAAGTATAATAATAGCGAAAAAGGAGTCTTGCTCTTATGCTAATTGCAATTTTTCTAATAGTTTTATCTCCTTATACCGCTTTTCTACCTACCATATACATGGTGTATAAGGTCTTATTAAAAAAAGTAACTATATATAAAAATCCGTGGAATATGGGTTTACTTTTGCTTTTTGTATGGTCATTCATCGTAGGAATTTTAAACAAAAGTATTTTATCAACTCTGGCATCAATTGGGATCTTGGTTTATTTGTGCTTGAGTATATTCATGCAAAACTTTTTTAAGGATGAAAACAAAGTTGAAAAGCTATTTAGATATATTATGTATTTTTCTATATTCTCTGCTGTTTTTGGAATAGTTGAGAAATTAGTTTTTATAAAGAGTAATGACAATATTTTAACCCTACTCCTTGGAGTAGCTTCCAAGGCAACTATAGGGCATAGAATTTACAGTACCTTTGGAAATCCAAATATTGCAGGTCACTGGTTTGCTGTAATGATTCTTTTAAGCCTATATTTTACAAGTACTGCAGCAGAAAAGAACAGAGGGTTTTATAAATATATTACGATACTATTTGTCATAGCTCTTTCTCTTACAGGGTCTAGGGGTGCCTATATTGGGTTTTTGGCAGGCCTTCCCGTATATTACTTTTTAAATAAGGATAAAAGAGATAGTGTATTTTTAATCTTTATAACCATCCCAATAATAATCCTTACCTTTATGCCTCCTCAAGCATCAAACATAAAAAATATCACTGGTCATCTCCTTGACAGGTCAATTGTAACCCGTGATATGATATGGGATGGATGTCTAGATATGATAAAGATGAAACCAATTAAGGGCTGGGGTCTTTTTGGTATATTAGAATCAGGTGCAAATTTTATTAGTTATGATGGACTTGTATATCATGCTCACAATACCTGGATTAACTTCATCGCAACCCTTGGTATTGTTGGATTATCCATATATATGTATATGAAATTTTATCTTTTTAAGAGCTTATGGGTACTATATACTCAGGGTTCTAAGCTAGTTCCTTTATTAACTGGAATTCAAGCCTTGATAATTGGCCATGGACTTGTTGACTTTACAATGCTTGCCCCACAATCCGGGTTAATATTTATGGCAACCTCAGCAATTATAAGTTCTCTGGCTACCCAATACCTCCTGGCTTTGGAGGGGAGAGATCTTATGAATGCCTATAACCCCCTTTCAAAAACAGGCTAGGTAAGTATTGGATAGATAAATATGCAATATTTGTCACGAAATATCTAAATTATAAAAAAGAGACTGTTGCATGACAATTAGAGCAGAATAAACTTAAAAATCAAAAGAGATACTGAGGGCTTTATGCCCGCAGTATCTCTTTTTAAATTTGTCAGTATTTTGTAATCTCCCTATAATACAACATTTCATATGGAATTGTAATTGTCATATTTCAATACTGGAACCAGTTAACTCAATCTCTGGAACAGTTTCTTCTGATTCCATATAGAAAAAATATTCAATCGAATCAATAAGGGCTTGTAGACTGGCTTCAATAATATTTGTGGATACACCAACGGTACCCCAAACCCTCTCACCATTTGTTGATTCAATATGAACCCTCACCTTGGCGCCTGTTGCATCATTTGTGTTTAGAACACGTACCTTATAATCAGTTAATCTCATCCTTTTAATACTGGGATAGAATAATTCCAAGACTTTTCTTAGAGCCTTATCTATTGCATTAACTGGTCCATCACCCTCTGCTGCTGTGAGTTCTTCCTTTCCATCAACCTCCACTCTTATTAGTGATAGTGATGTATACTCCTCACTAAACTTGTCCTCAAATACTCTAAAGTCCTTAACCTTAAAAAATTCTCTTCCAAGTCCAAGTGCTCTTTTTATCATTAAGGAAAAGGAGCTCTCTGCACCCTCAAACTGGTAACCCTCAAATTCAAGCTCCTTAAGTCTTTCTATTACAAGCTTGACTTCAGGAGAGTCCTTTGTAACCCAAGGTGCCTCCGCCTTAATTTTCTTTAAAATTGCACTTCTTCCTGAAACCTCAGACATGAGTATTCTTCTCTCATTTCCCACAGTAGTTGGATTAATATGTTCAAAGGATTTGCTGTTTTTGAGAACTGCATCAATATGCATGCCACCCTTGTGTGCAAAAGAACTGTTTCCGACATATGGGGCACGTTCATTATGTGACTGGTTAACAAGCTCGCTTATATATCTTGATAACCCTGTTAGCCCCCTTATATTTTCCTTCGGAATACAGTGTATTCCCATTTTTAACTGCAAATTTGGGATGACTATGCACAGGTTAGTATTTCCACATCTTTCTCCATAACCATTGATAGTACCCTGAACCTGATTTGCACCATTTTTAATTGCAATAATTGAATTTGCAGCTGCTACTCCACAATCATCATGACAGTGTATTCCAAGGGGAGCAGTTATTTCTTTTCCAACTGCTTGTACTATTTCGGCTATTTCCTCTGGCATTGTTCCACCGTTTGTATCACACAAAACTATACAATCAGCTCCGGCTTCTTCCGCTGTTTTTATTGCCTTCATTGCATATTCCCTATTATTTTTATAACCATCGAAGAAATGCTCACCATCAAATATTACTTCCTTACCCCTACTTTTTAAGTAACTAAGAGTATCACTTATCATACATAAATTTTCTTCTAATGTTGTTTTAATTATTTCAACCACATGAAAATCCCATGTCTTTCCGAATATTGCTACTGATTTTGTATCTGCTTCAAGTATGGAAATTATATTTGAATCCTTTGAAACATCAACACCTGCTCTTCTAGTGCTACCAAAGGCAGTAAGCTTAGAATGCTTAAGCTTTAAGTTTACTGCACTTTTAAAGAACTCCAAATCCTTTGGGTTAGAGCCTGGATTTCCGGCTTCTATATAATCCACTCCAAATTCATCTAGCATTTTTACTATTTTAAGCTTGTCTTTCACTGTAAAGGATATTCCCTCAGCCTGGGAGCCATCCCTTAAAGTTGTGTCGTAAATATATACCCTCGATAACTTATTTAAATCCCCATTAGGGAACCACTCCTCTGAATTTATTTTAAAAACATTTCCTAGAGATACATAAAAACTGAGTTAAAGTCTCTTTCATCCCAGGGATTTTCATCTTTCAAGTTGTGTAAAAATTCGAAATAACCTCCTTCAAGCCCCATATTCTCATTTTCATATGAATATTCTCTTTTTTCCATAATATTTTCCTCCTAAATTTTTTCTAGTATTTTATTAATTGCATTTACATATGCCTTTGCACTTGCCTCAATAACATCAGTACTTACGGCTCTTCCAGTATATATCTTGTCCTGGTTTTCAATTCTAACTAGAACCTCACCCATGGCATCCCTTCCATGTGTTATAGATTTTAATGAATAATCCTTAAGACATAAATCCATTCCAAGTGCTTTCTCTATTGCATTAAATAACGCATCCACTGGGCCATCACCATTGGCTTCACCCTCAAAGCTTTTGTCCTCTAAGGTAAGCTTGACCCTTGACACTGCTGATGGCTTGCTATCACTTGATATATGGAAATATTGGAGGTTATACCCCTCCTCTGATATTAACAATTCATCGTTTATGAGTGCTTTAATATCCTCATCATATATTTCTTTTTTCCTATCTGTTAATTCCTTAAACTTCTTAAATGCTTTATTTTCTGCTTCTTCACTTATATTTTCAAAACCAAGGTCCTTTATTCTTTGTCTAAATGCATGATTCCCAGAGTGTTTTCCAAGAACTATAGAATTTCTATTTAACCCGATTGACTCAGGTGTCATTATTTCATATGTTCCACTGAAATTTAATACCCCATGCTGGTGAATTCCTGATTCATGAGCAAATGCATTTGCTCCAACTATTGCTTTGTTATGCTGAACATCTACTCCTGTTAATCTCTTTACCAGTAAGCTTGTATTATAAATATTTTCTGAAATTATATGGTTTGTTGCTCCAAAGCAATCCCTTCTAGTTTTAAGTCCCATAACTACCTCCTCTAAGGCTGCATTGCCTGCCCTTTCACCAAGTCCATTAACAGCACATTCTATTTGGGCAGCACCATTTTCTATTGCCATTAGTGAATTTGCGACAGCTAGTCCCAAATCGTTATGGCAGTGTACACTTATTATTGCCCTATCAATATTTTTAACATTTTTCTTAATTCCAGCAATTAAACCTCCAAATTCCTTTGGTGTACTATAGCCTACAGTGTCTGGTATGTTAATAACAGTTGCACCTGCATCAATAACAGTTTCTATAATACTGTATAAGAACTCTACATCAGTTCTCGTAGCATCCTCTGGAGAAAACTCAATGTCCCGGCATAGTCCCTTTGCATATGCAACCATTTCTGCTGCCTTATTAAGTACCTCTTCCCTTGTCATGTTAAGCTTATACTTCATATGAATTTCAGAGGTTGCAATAAATGTGTGAATTCTAGGCTTTTCTGAATATTTTATTGCTTCCCATGCAGTATCTATATCACTTTTTACAGCCCTTGCAAGTGCTGTTATAACAGGTCCCTTTATGCTTTGTGCAATTAGCTTCACAGCCTCAAAATCTCCACTTGAGGTTACGGGAAATCCAACCTCAATTACATCAACACCAAGTTTCTCAAGCTGTTTTGCAATCTCAAGCTTCTCAATTTTATTCAAGTTAACTCCAGGAGTTTGTTCTCCATCCCTTAGGGTTGTATCAAAAATGTATACACCTTTCAAAACATCACCTCCACTTCTGCAATAATAGTATTTCTATGAACTCTTTCCTGCCCTGTCATCCTGAGGGAGGTACTCCCGAAGGATCTTGCCTAGGTATCACATAAGATCCTTCACTAGGTTCAGGATGACAAATAGGCCTTCAAAACAACAATAACTAACTCAATTTTACCAAATAGAAATTGCTAAATAAAAAAACAGATTCTGCCCAACCCATGGAGCGGAATCTGTTCGCGGTACCATCCAAATTTATAACTCAATTTAAATAACGGCAATACACCGGCAAAGCTTACTAAAATTATTATCTAGGACTATAACATATTTCCATAATAAAATCACATTCCATATGTAGTGGCAGGTTGACCTGCTTCTGCTTGAAATTGACTTCTGCAGGCGTGGAAGCCTGCCACTACAATAGGAATTTTTTAATATGTTATATATAGTTTTTTCAATAAATAATTTTTTCAACCTGCAATTCAAGGGTGAGTTTCAAATGATAAAGCCTGTGGGTTTTCAGCATTGCTTGCATGTCTAATTTATAAAATCAACTCTTCAAGACATTTCTGCATCCCATTCTCTGTGAAAGCTATTAACCATTTTACTGTTCCCTATCATCATCTTTCAACTTTTAGAATTTTTCGAATTTTAATATTTATATTACTTCCCATTTCATTACTTGTCAATAGGTGATTTTTTATTTTTTAAAATATTATTTATTATTCCTTTTGTAGGGAAGAACAGTGTTCTGCCGAAGACACCTCAAATCTAGCATTCACTTTAAACAGTGGTAGATAATAGCGGGCGAACACTGTTCGCCCCTACATTATAGGGTTTACTTTTTAAATCTCCAGTATGGCACCCTTGCTGGCAGAGGATACTAATTTACTATACCTGTATAAGTATGTCCCCTTCTTTACCTTAGATTCTGGAGCCTGCCATTTTTCTAATCTTCTTGATATTTCCTGGTTGCTAAGCTCAACATTTATTTTTCTTTCATGAATATTGATGGAAATAATATCCCCATCCTGCAATATTGCAATAGGACCACCTTCACTGGCCTCTGGAGAAATGTGACCAATGCAGGGTCCCTTTGTACCACCAGAGAATCTTCCATCAGTAATAAGCGCAACAGATTTCTCAAGTCCCATACCAATAATTGCTGCTGTGGGGCTTAACATTTCCCGCATTCCTGGACATCCCTTAGGACCCTCATATCTGATTACAACAACATCTCCTGGTTTTATAGCTCCCTCCATAATTGAAGCATATGCATCCTCCTCAGATTCAAAAACTCTTGCAGGACCCTTGTGTACCATCATTTCAGGCTTTACTCCTGCTGCTTTTACAACAGCTCCATCAGGTGCCAAATTCCCACCTAATACTGCAATTCCACCCTGAGGACTATATGAATTTTCAATGCTTCTTATAACATTCCAATCCTTTACATTTGAGTAGGTTGTGTTGGAAATGTGATTATTTCCTGTTACAGTTATGCAACCTCCATTATACAAACCTGCATCCAGCAGTACCTTTATTACTGCTTGTATTCCACCTGCCCTGTCTAGATCCTCCATTGAATGACTTCCAGAGGGTAAAAGTTTAGTTATATTAGGAACTTTTCTACTGATTTCATCAAAATCCTCTAACCTTAGTTCAACCTCTGCTTCCCTTGCAATTGCAAGAAGATGGAGTACTGTATTACTGCTGCCTCCTATTGCCATATCCAGAGTCACAGCATTTCTAAATGCTTCAAGAGTTAATATATCCCTTGCTTTTATGTCCCTTTTAACCATCTCAACTATACTGGCACCAGCTTTTTTTGCCAGTTGAAGTCTTTTCCCATAGGGTGCTGGTATTGTTCCATTGCCTGGAAGTGCTATTCCCAGTCCCTCTGCAAGACAATTCATTGTATTAGCTGTAAAAAGTCCTGCACAGCTCCCACAGGTCGGGCAGCAATTACTTTCTATTTCCTTTAGTTCCTCTGCACTTATCTTACCGCTTGCATATGCACCAACCCCTTCAAAGGCTCCACTAACTAAATCCGTTGGTTCTCCATTATGATTACCTGACAGCATGGGACCTCCTCCAATAAAAACAGCAGGTATATTAAGCCTTGCAGCAGCCATTAGCATTCCTGGTACGATTTTATCACAGGAACCTATTAAAAGCAGTCCATCAAATTTATAAGCCTCTGCAACTGCCTCAATAGAATCCGCTATAAGCTCTCTACTTGCCAGTGGATATTTCATACCACTGTGATTCATAGCAATTCCATCGCATATGCCTATTGATGGGAATTCAGCAGGAGTTCCTCCTGCAGCATATATTCCAGCCTTTGCAGCACTTGCTATGGTATCAAGATGAAAATGTCCTGGAATTATTTCATTAGCAGCATTAACAACACCTATTATTGGTTTTTCTAAGTCTTCAGGCAAATACCCCATTGCATAAAATAAAGATCTATGTGGTGCTCTAGACACTCCCTGTGTAACCTCATGACTTCGCATTTTATCACTCCCAGTATTTTGTTTTTAAAAATTACTATACTCCTAATTTGAGAATAATGTCAATATTTAAAAAAATTTCTTATTACTTTTTAAAAAAGTTATTGACTTTATAAAAAATACCTGTTAACCTAGATTTTAATATTTAAAAATTCAAAAATACATACGAGGTGCAATTATGTTTAATCTTTTGGGTAGTTATATTCCAATAAATATTCAAAAACTAAATAATATTATAATTAGCCTAGGCCTAATACTCAACCTCCTACTCCTTAGCGTCATTATTATCGTGGCAATAATTATTATTAGCCACTTCAGACCAAAATTAATAATGCTAAAGATGACGAGGAATAGAGTAAGGTTTAGCTTTGCTGCACCTCAAGCTGGCCTAACTAAAAGGGCCTGCCTTACTCTACCCTAGTCACACACCTAAAATATTTAGATGTGCGGCAATGCCGTTATATAAAATGAGTTTATATAAATTTGGGTTTCAAAGGATACTCCCCCAATGGGAAGTATTCTTTTTTTATATCACTTACGATTTACTCTAATAAAGCGCTAAAGCGGATATTTACAGCTCATATAACCCGTATAACCCGTATAACCGTAGGGGCGAACAGTGTTCGCCCGCAACCCACCCAGCATTTAGATTTACACCTAATTGATAATGCCAAAAAACGGGCGAACATTGTTCGCCCCTACGGAGAATTCAAAAAATATATAAAATTTGAATGGAGGAATTTAATTATGTCAAATGTAAAAATGTATTATGATGGTGATGCAAATCTAGAATTGCTTAAAGAAAAAAAGGTTGCTGTTATAGGCTATGGTAGCCAGGGACATGCACACGCCTTGAATTTAAAGGAAAGCGGTGTTGACGTATGTGTTGGGCTTTATAAAGGCAGCAGGTCGTGGAAATTAGCAGAGGAGCAGGGATTGACTGTATATGAAACTGGGGAGGCTGTATCAAAAGCAGACTTTGTAATGATACTAGTTCCTGATGAAAAGCAAGCAAAGTTGTACAGAGAATCTGTAGAACCAAATCTTAAACCTGAAGCCTCTTTGGTGTTTGCCCATGGCTTCAACATTCATTATGGTCAAATCGTACCACCTCAAAATTGCGATGTGTTCATGGTAGCTCCAAAGGGTCCAGGACATACAGTTCGTAGTCAATTCCAAGAAGGAAAAGGTGTGCCATGTCTTATAGCAGTTTATCAAGATTATTCAGGTATGGCAAAGGAATATGCACTTGCCTATGCCAAGGGAATTGGTGGATCAAGAGCAGGAGTTTTAGAAACAACCTTCAAGGACGAAACAGAAACTGACCTTTTTGGAGAGCAGGCTGTTCTTTGTGGAGGAGTTACAGAACTTATGAAGGCAGGCTTTGACACACTTGTTGAAGCAGGCTATGCACCAGAAAATGCATATTTTGAATGCTGTCATGAAATGAAGCTTATAGTTGACCTTATTAATCAAGGTGGATTTGCATTTATGAGATACTCTATAAGCGACACTGCAGAATATGGCGACTACAGCATTGGAAAGAGAATTATAACAGATGATACAAGAAAGGAAATGAAGAAGGTACTTGGTGAAATTCAAGATGGAACCTTCGCTAAAAACTGGCTTCTTGAGAATCAAGTAGGAAGACCAGGCTTCAATGCAAAAAGAAGAATAGAATCAGAGCACCAAATAGAAAAAGTAGGTAAGGAGCTAAGGGGCATGATGTCCTGGATTCCAAAGAAATAAACTATGTGTCTCAAAATCATCAATTGAACCTTCAAAAATAGGGTTATTGTAGGGGCGAACAGTGTTCGCCCGCAACCCACTATCAATTATAGTTAACCCTTAATTGATGATACGCAAAAACGGGTGAACGCTGTTCGCCCCTACAGTTACAATAGGTAAGGCATATAAAACAGATAAAGAAATAATAGAAAACATAAAGGAGGCGATGCCAATGGGAATGACAATGACACAGAAAATACTTGCAGCCCATGCAGGTTTAGATAAAGTAGTTGCCGGTCAGCTTATCAAAGCAAAGCTTGACATGGTACTTGGTAATGACGTTACTACTCCAGTTGCAGTAAGGGAGTTTGAAAAAATAAATATGGACAGGGTGTTTGATACCTCAAAAATCTCAATAGTCCCTGACCACTTTGCTCCAAACAAGGATATAAAATCAGCAGAAAACTGCAAGCTAATAAGGGAATTTGCAAAGCATCATAAAATAAAAAACTATTTTGAAATAGGCCAGATGGGAATAGAGCATGCACTCCTTCCTGAAAAGGGACTTGTGGTTTCAGGAGATGTGATTATCGGTGCTGACTCACATACTTGTACCTATGGTGCACTTGGTGCCTTTTCAACTGGAGTTGGTAGTACAGATATGGCAGTTGGAATGGCAGAAGGTGAAGCATGGTTCAAGGTTCCTGAGGCAATAAAATTTATACTTAAGGGAAAACCCTCCAAATGGGTTTGCGGTAAGGATGTAATACTTCATATCATTGGTATGATTGGTGTGGACGGTGCATTATATGAATCTATGGAATATACAGGAGATGGACTTAACTACCTATCCATGGATGACCGCTTTACAGTAGCAAACATGGCAATTGAAGCAGGAGCTAAAAACGGAATATTTGAGGTTGATGATAAAACCATTGAATATGTAAAAGCCCATTCAAATAAGGAATACAAGGTTTTTAAAGCAGATGAAGATGCAGCATACAGAAAGATTTATGAAATAGACCTGTCACAAATAAAGCCAACAGTTGCCTTCCCACATCTTCCATCAAATACCAGAACAATTGATGAGGTTGGCAAGGTGAAAATTGATCAAGTGGTAATAGGCTCCTGTACAAACGGGAGACTTGAAGATTTAAGAACTGCAGCAGAGGTTCTTAGGGGCAACAAAGTCCATCCTGATGTAAGGTTAATAATATTCCCTGCCACACAGAAAATATATTTGGAAGCAATGAGGGAAGGTTTAATTGAAACCTTTATAGAAGCAGGTGCTGCTGTCAGCACTCCTACCTGTGGTCCCTGTCTTGGAGGACACATGGGAATACTAGCAAAGGGAGAGAGAGCCATTGCAACAACCAACAGGAATTTTGTTGGAAGAATGGGACATCCTGAAAGTGAAGTATATCTAGCAAGCCCAGCCATAGCTGCTGCTTCAGCAATAACAGGAAAAATATCCTCACCTGAGGAGGTTTTAAAATGATAGATGGAAAAACAATAAAATATGGTGATAACGTTGATACTGATGTAATAATACCTGCAAGGTATTTAAACATAAGTGATACTTGGGAGCTTACAACTCACTGTATGGAGGACCTTGATTCTGAATACTTCAATAAACTTAAAGGTGGTTCATCCATAATAGTTGCAGGGAAAAACTTTGGCTGCGGCTCTTCAAGGGAGCATGCACCACTAGTAATTAAGGAATCAGGAATAAAGCTTGTTATTGCAGAAACCTTTGCAAGGATATTCTATAGAAATGCAATAAATATAGGACTTACTATTATAGAATGTCCTAAGGCTGTCTTAGAAGCAGATGATGAGGATGTTTTTTCAGCAGATCCTAAAAAGGGTATTTTAACAAATAAAACAAAGGGTAAAACATATAGCATAATCCCATTTCCAGAATTCATGCAGGAAATAATCAATGCAGGGGGTCTTGTAGAATACACGAAGAAAAGGGTGACATTATGAAGAAAATAGTCGTACTGCCTGGAGATGGAATAGGTCCCGAAACAATGAAGCAGGGGCTTAAGGTACTTAGGGCAATATCTGAGAAGTACAGTGTAGAAATGGAATTTGAAGAATATCTAATGGGTGGATGTGCAATTGACAAATATGACAATCCATATCCACCGGTCACTGAAAAAGCTTGTCTTGAAGCTGATAGTGTACTGCTTGGTGCTGTTGGGGGTCCAAAATGGGATAATGTTGAAGCCTCAAAAAGAGCAGAGAGCGGACTATTAAGGTTAAGAAAATCTCTAAATGCATTTGCTAACCTGAGACCGGCCAAACTTCAACCACAGCTTATTTCCTCCTCCTCAATAAAGGAAGAGGTACTAGGGGAAAGCCTTGACATAATGGTAGTCAGGGAACTTACAGGTGGTGCATATTTTGGAGAGAAGGGAAGACGTGAAACAGAAAATGGTATGTCAGCCTGGGACCTAATGATATACAACACGGTCGAGATTAAAAGGGTTTCCAGAGTTGCATTTGAGATAGCAGGATTAAGAAACAACAAGCTAACACTTGTTGACAAAGCAAATGTTCTGGAAAGTTCAAGGCTCTGGAGAGAGACAGTAACAGAGATGGCCAAAGAATATCCAGATGTAATGCTTAATTGTATGTATGTTGACAATGCCGCTATGCAGCTTATTAGAAATCCAAGTCAGTTTGATGTTATTGTTACTGAAAACCTATTTGGTGATATATTAAGCGACGAGGCTTCAATGCTTACAGGTTCACTTGGAATGCTTCCATCAGCCAGCTTAAATGAAAATGGCAAGGGAATATTTGAACCAATACATGGTTCTGCTCCTGATATAGCAGGCAAGAATATAGCAAACCCAATAGCAACCATTCTAAGCTGTGGAATGATGCTGCAGTACAGCTTCAAAATAAATGAAGCTGCAAATAAAATATATGATGCTGTATCAAATGTTTTGGACAAGGGTTACAGATGTGCAGATATTATGATGCCAAGTATGATTCGAGTAGGCACTGAGGAAATGGGAGATTTAATTGCTGCCGAGATCTATAAGTAATATAAATAGCTATCTGCATGATAGGAGCAATCGATACTCGCATAACTGAAAACTGTAGCATCGGCCGCCTAGGGCTGACCCAGGTATCATTATCACCCAGGAACCCCATCAACAGATGGGTTCCACAATCCCGCAAATACCCTGTCTGCTGTGGGAAAAGGAGACACTACAGACATATCTTGATACAATCTGTTTAACATAGAACATAAATAAACCAGAGGAAAGGAGAATCGGAATGAAAATGAAAGGTGCAAGAGTACTTGTTGAATGTTTAAAGGAACAGGGTGTAGATACAATATTCGGATATCCAGGGGGAACTGTTCTTAATATTTATGATGAATTATATGATGAAAAGGCTTTGAAGCATATCCTAACAGTACATGAACAGGGTGCGACCCATGCTGCAGACGGTTATGCCAGGGCAACAGGAAAGGTGGGTGTTGTACTAGTCACCTCCGGTCCTGGAGCTTCAAATACTGTTACTGGAATTGCAACTGCATTTAGAGATTCTATACCTTTGGTTATAATGACAGGACAAGTATCCAGGCACCTTATAGGAAAGGATAGTTTTCAGGAGATTAATATAACTGAAATTACAAAGGGTATAACAAAGGATAATTTTCTTGTAATGGAACCAGAGTCCCTGCCTGATATTGTTAGGGAAGCATTTAGAATTGCAAGATCAGGAAGACCTGGTCCAGTACTTATTGATATACCAAAAGATGTCCAGCAATTTGATATGGAGTATACTCCAATATCTATTGAAGATAATACAAATTCACCTGAAAGCAACCCATATAGTGATGATGATATAGAAAAAGCACTGAAATATATAAATGAAAGTAAATGTCCAGTTATTTATGCAGGTGGTGGAGTAATAAGTTCAGGTTCCCATGCTGAGCTTAAAACTCTTGCAGAGAGAATAAATGCACCTGTGTCCTGTTCCTTAATGGGACTTGGAAGCTTTCCTGGGGATCATCCTTTATTTATGGGAATGGAGGGAATGCACGGAAGCTTTTGTTCCAATTATGCATTTAGCCATGGGGATTTGATTATAGGACTTGGAACAAGGTTTAATGACAGAGTTACCTGTAAGACAGATGAATTTGCACCAAGGGCTAAAATAATAGATATAAATATCGATCCTGAGGAGTTTGATAAAAACATTAATCCTGATTTATCACTTTGTGGAGATTTAAAAAGCATATTAGAGAGGCTCTTAAAGGGTGTTAAACCTAAAGAGTACTCAACCTGGAACAAGAATGTGGAGAATTGGAAAAACAATCTTGATTGTGAATCTCCCTATAATGGAAGTCTTAGCCCTGAATATTTGCTTAAGAAGCTTAAAGAATTAACAGATGGCAAGGCAATAATATGCACAGAGGTTGGACAGAATCAGATGTGGACTGCAAGATATTACAGCTTTAACGAGCCAAGAACCTTTATATCCTCTGGAGGCCTTGGTACCATGGGCTTTGGACTCGGTGCAGCAATTGGAAGTGCAATTGGAAGGCCAGACAAGCAGGTTATAAATATTGCTGGTGACGGAAGCTTTAAAATGAACATGCAGGAGCTGGCAACCATATCAAAATATCAAATACCTCTAATACAGATTGTACTTAACAACAGCTCCCTTGGAATGGTCAAGCAATGGCAAAAGCTCTTCTTTAACAACAGAATATCCGAAACAGATGTAACACCAGATGTTGAGTTTACAACCCTTGCTGCTGCATTTGGAATATTTTCAATGAAGCTTACAAGAAATGAGGATGTTGAAGAGGTTTTATCCAAGGCATTATCTATGAAAAAACCAGTTTTAATTGAATGTATAATCCACGAGGACAACATGGCAACCCCAATGGTTCCTCTTGGCAGCGGACTTTCGAATTGCAAGCATGTAGGTTAGCCCATAAATCAATATATAAAATAAACATGTCACTACAGTGGCAGGCTCCCATGCCTACCCAGGTTCCCATGCAGAAGCAGCTCGGCCTGCCACTACAAGGTGGGCATATACCCACTAATTTAAGGAGGAAACTTATGGACAAAACATATGTATATTATAAAGGACAAATAGTTGATGAAAATATTGTAAACCCAGGCATCCGAAACAAAGCATTCAATTACGGGCTTGGCTGCTTTGAAGGAATAAGAGCCTACTGGAATGAGGAAGCTTCCCAATTATATGTTTTCAGACTTTACGATCATTACAAAAGGCTTTTAAACTCCTGCAAGGTTTTAAATATAAATATCCAATATACCTGTCAGGAATTATGTGATTTAACTGTTGAATTATTGAAAAAAAACAATTATAAAACAACAGTATATATAAGACCATTAGCATATAAAAGCTCCAATGCAATTTCTCCAACACTCCTAGATAATGAGAATGGGCTTGCTGTATACTGTCAGCCATTCGGAAGATATGCATCAAAGGAAGCACTTGATGTATCTGTTACCTCCTGGAAGAGGGTTAACAACAACATGATACCAGGAAGAACAAAGGCAACCGCAGCCTACCTGAACTCCGCACTTGCACATCTCGAAGTTTGCCAAAACGGCTTTGACGAAGCAATATTTTTGACAGGGGAAGGTAATGTATGTGAAGGCTCTGGAGAAAATATATTCATGGTCAGGGACGGAAAGCTAATAACCCCTCCACCAAGCGACAACATATTAGAGGGGATAACCAGAGACACTGTTATTAAGATTGCTAAGTCAGATTTCGGAATAGATACAGTTGAAAGAAGTATTTCAAGAGTTGAATTATACGGCGCAGATGAATTGTTCTTCACAGGAACAGCCATGGAGGTTACCCCTATAGTTTCAGTTGATCGAAGAGTTATAGGCAGCGGAAAAATAGGAACCATAACAAAAATGCTTAAGGAACAATATATGTCACTAGCAAGTGGAGACTGTCAAAAACATATTAAGTACTGCACTCCTGTATACTAAAAACAAGGCTATGAGAAAATGGACAGCCCCAAACGTAGGGGCGAACAGTGTTCGCCCGAATGTACTCTGTTTCTAGGCTTTACATTATATGATGATGCGCAATAACGGGCGAACACTGTTCGCCCCTACAGTAGATGTAAAGAAAAAACAAAAGGTTGATCTAGTTAAAAACTAGATCAACCTTTTACAATCCTACTACTCTGCTTACTGCCCTGTGTTTCCTGTTCGCAGATAAGCTCTGTCATTATCCTTATCCTTTTGCCTCTTCCATGCATGAAGAACTAATGCTAATGTAACTACTCCATAGGATACAAACATTCTGAAGTATTCTCCAAGCATTGCAGAACCTGTAAGGTTTTTACCTGCCATAGGCATAACTACGAACATTAAATGGAACAAACCAGTACCAATTATTGCATTTGGTATTGTAGCTTTACTTACTGTAGCACCACCTACAAGAAGAGCTGCTGCTGCAAATAGTGCTGCCTGATCTTGTCCATTATAGGTATTTAAAGTACCAATATTTTGTAGGAATATAATTTGGCCAAAAGCCGCTAAAACAGTAGAAATTATTATTGATTGTATACGAGTTTTATCTACCTTTATTCCTGCTGTGTCTGAAACAACCATATCCTGGCCTACAGCTCTCATATCCTGTCCTAATTTTGTTTTTCTGAACCATACTGTAAATATGCAAATCAAAACAATTATTAGGAAGGTGCTAATTGGTATAGGTATCGCCCCTATTTTAAGCTTGATTAAATTATCAAACCCATGGGCAACATCCAAAGTAATTGCATTTCTAATTCCATAGCCTCTAGATAGAAGCAGTTTTGGACTTTTTACAGGTATTATAGAACCACAAAGATAAAGTAGAAAAAATTGATATATACCTGATACAAAAAAACCTAACATCATAGAAGTAATCATTTCACGTCCCTTTGCTCTGTTTAAAACAGCACCTCCGAAATAGCCTAAAAGTATGGAAATTGGAGTACTGATTATCATAGCTAATATAAGACCTGGAGCACCTGTAACACCCCAGTCAGTAATAAATATAAGCCCTATCTGACCAGCCATAGCTCCTAAAACCATTCCAAAGTTAATTCCCATCCCAGCCATTACAGGCAGTAATAACGCCAATACTAGGAAGGAATCTCTAGAAAGACGTGTCACTATCTCTCTAATTAAGTATGTTCCAGAAAATTTTGAGAGAGGTATTGCTATGGCACTTATAAATAGGAAGAGAATTGGCACCGCACTACCTGTCAAAAACCTTTTAAACTTTTTATTGTCAAGCTTCATGTTTCTACCTCCCTTTCCTTGTAAGTGCATATACAATCATACCATTTGATACTATAAGTCTTAATGTCTCCGAAACGTCAATATTGATTGCACTGTTAATTACAGAAGGTGTCATCGTAACTATTCCCTGATACAACAGTGTTCCTATAACAACATTGGTTATAGACGCTTTATTTACAGATGCTCCACCAAGAAGTACAGCGGCTACAGATGGAAACATAAATGCCAAAGGAGCACCAAACATTTGTATAAAACCGAAGCTCTGCTGGTAAACAATCATTCCTATAGCTGCAATTATTGTTGATAAAATTACAGATATTGTCCTCATCTTATTAACATTAATACCTGAAGCTCTTGCATATTCAGGATTTGAGCCAACAGCAGTTATAGCCGTACCAATTTTTGTTTTAAAAAATCCCCAAACTATTAAGCTCATCAAAGCAAAGAACAAGAACATTCCAAGAGGAATTGTAAAGTTATCATTTATTTTAATTTTTAATATATCACTGATTGCATGAATCCAGTAATCCTCTACGCTTATTGTTGCACGAAGTCCTTCCCCTTTAAAGCCTTGTACGCTGGAAGGATTCCTAAAGGGAAGTATTATCCACATAACATTCATAAAAAATACAATAGAATAACCGACATATGTAGCTATAATCATTTCATCGCCCTTAACCCTGTTTAGCAACAGTCCGTATCCATATCCCAGGATTATTGCTGCCACAATAGCTATTCCCATAGCTGCAGCAATGCCAGTCATACCTGTAAGGTTGAACTCAAGACTCATTACAGCACCTATAAGTCCTGCAATAAGTCCAACAGGTATACCGAAATTCAAGCCACAGCCAGACTGTATCATAGGTACCATGGAGAGAACAAGAATTGCATTCATTCCAAAACGTACCAAAACGTCATTGATTGACATGTCAGTTCTTACGCCAAAAAATGGTCCTGCAACGAACAATGACACTAGGAACAAGCCTATAATAATACGGGGTAATCCAAATTTATTTATATAGCTCCTAACACTACTCATGCTTTTCACCTTCTTCACTCAAATGATTTATACCAGACATAAGTAGTCCAAACTCTGCTGCTTCAGCCCCTGGTAGTAGTGTACCAGCTACCTTTCCCTCACTGACAATAGCAATTCGGTTACATATGGATCTTAACTCCTCAAGCTCTGATGAAACCATTACTATTGTAGTATTATTTTCTTTGTTATAACGTCTTAATGCATCAAGTACAAGGCTTTTTGCTCCAACATCTATACCTCTAGTAGGTTCTGATACAAATAAAAGGCTTGGTTCTAAAGCAAAAGCTTTTGCAAGACATATCTTTTGTTGGTTTCCACCTGAAAGCTGTCTTGTAAGCTGCTTCTCACTTGTACATTTTATTTCTAATGCATTAATATACTCATTTGCACATTTTTTCATTGCCTTTTCGTCACGGAACTTAAATAATCCACCTAGTGGCTTAATCAAAAATTTCTCATGAACCTGCATTGCATTAAAGGCAATATTCAGGTCAATAGATTCATCCAATAAAAGACCTACACCTCTTCTATCCTCTGAAACAAATGCTAACCCACTTTTTAATGCATTATGAGTTGAGTTTAGCTTCAGTGGTTTTCCATTAAATATAACTTCTCCACCTGCTGGAAACAAGCCTATAATTCCATTAGGAATTCCCAGCTTTCCCTGTCCAGCAAGGCCACCTATTCCAAATATCTCTCCACGCTTAACCTTAAAGGATACATTCTTTGCAGTTTCTCCAGGCATGTCTACCCAAAGATTATTTACTTCAAGAATAACATCTTTATTGTCTTCAGTAACATCAACTATTTTTACATTTGCTTCTTTTTTATTACCAATATCTCTTCCAACCATCCATTCAGCAATCTGCCTTACGTTTATTCCCTGGTTAGGCTTTTCTACTACAATAACTCCATCCCTAAGTACTACTATTTTGTCACATGCTTCTGTAATCTCATTGAGTCTATGTGAAATAAAAATAATTGAAACACCCATATTAGCAAGTTTTCTCATGGCTTTGAGAAGTATTTCTGCTTCTGATTCAGTCAAAACTGCTGTAGGTTCATCTAAAACAAGCAATTTTACCTTTTCCCTGTCTATCTCACGAGCTATTTCTATGAACTGCTTATGGCCAACAGGCATTTCAGAAACAAGCATGTCTGGATCAAGCTGTACCCCAAGTGTATCTATTGCCTTTTGAGCACTCTTTTTCATTTCTTTCATATTAATGGTTTCAAGTCTTTTTCCTAATACCTTTGACATTATACTTGACTTGGTTTTTTCCATATTCAATAATATATTTTCAGTTGTTGTGAAACCTGGTATAAGCGAGAACTCCTGATGAACCATTCCTATTCCTGCATTTAGTGCATCCAGAGGACTCTTGAAATTTATCTTCTCATCCTCAAGATAAATCTCACCTTCATAGCCCCCAGTTTCAGATATATCCTTCATTCCAAATAGTATTTTCATCAATGTTGATTTACCAGCACCATTTTCACCAACTAGCCCTAGTATTTTACCCTTTTCAAGGGAAAAGTTGATATCCTTTAATACTCTGTTTCCATCAAATTGTTTTCCAACACCTTGAACCTTTAGTAATATATTTTCATTTGACAATTGCTTCACCTCTAATCTATAAGTCAAAATACCCGCCTCTTATAATAATTGCATTAGGAACAGTCAATTATAGGCTGTTCCTAATGCATAAACCATCTAATTACTTTATGCTATTATATTTTTCAGGAATTGTTTCCTTTGTCTGTCCAAGGAAACCTTGGCCAAATACATAGGTATCCTGATATATCATTACATGGTTCTTCTTTTCTGTACTAGTTGCAACGTCAACAAAGTATGAACCATTCCATTCTGCACCAGGAGTATATTTTTCAAAGCACTTCATTAGGTCTTCAAACGAATCCTTCTTTGCAGTTCCTTCAGCTACTTGCTTACCAAATTCAGCAAGTGCAAGTGTAGAAGTATAACCATAAGAGAAAGCCCATGTTCCCATTCTCTTGGATCCACCCTTTTCAACTATAGTTTCTTCAACCCTCTTAAGTATTGCAGGCCAATCTCCAGCTTGTTCCTTAAGGTCGATACCAAATGCTCCAGGGTATCCCATTATAGGTGATGGAAGGTCTGGTTCAACAAATATTGCTCCAAGCTGTGCAACCATCTTTAAAAGTGGTTCAGTCTGTGCATCATTTGTACAGAAGAAAGCAGTGTCCTTACCATATTTATCTATCCATGATGGCATTTTTTCAAGTATGAACTGCTGTGCACCTGGTACTCCAACGTCACTCATTGGATCTGGGGCAGTCTCCATTGCAAATGTAAGTCCTAAATCCTTACAAGCTTCTTCCATTATTGTTTTTCTTCTTGATAAAAGCTCAATACTCATGTGTCTTGGGAAGGAAATATGAACAAATGTCTTTGCTCCCATTTTCTTAGCAGCAAGAATCATTAAATATCCACGTTTAACATTGTCAACATCAACAGCTAAATCAGCTGCAGCTTCAATCATGTTAGTATCTTCCTGTGGTGATGCTGCTAATAAAAGTATGTCAGGTCTTATTTCTTTTATTTTTGCGAAGGCTGCTGATGTTCCAGGAACTGACTGGTTTACAACTATAGCCTTCATTTGTGGGTCATCTGCAAGACCTTCGATCATTGCAATTGTTGTTTCCTGTTCAGTCATAAAGTTATCTGGGTATGTAACGTGTTGTACTATTCCACCATCTGCTACACTGCCGTATTCCTTTATGAATGCTTCAGCGCCTCTAAGTTCGTCCTCCCCCTGTGATACTGTACCTGTTACAATACCAATGTGAGGTTTGTCATCTCCTTCAGTACCTGATTTTGAACATCCAACTGTTCCAAAAATCATTAATCCTGCCATAATTAAAGCTAGTAATCTTTTCAAATAGTTCCCCTCCTTAGATTTTTTATATTAGTATGAAAAGCTGAGCTTTTCTAAAACTAAACTTATTAGATCACTACTGCAAAGGCTATTATATTTATATTCAATTGTTCTTTATATATTTCGCAGTAGAATAAAATTATCCTATTTTTATAACATATTTCTCTGAATGTTTTTCAAAAACAGGAGACGTGTTTCATTACGCTGACAGCAATAAAAAAAACTAGCTAATTAGCTAGTTTTTTTAAAAGGTAATCTATACTTATTTTTTGGTCTTCCGAGCTGCCCATAAATGGGTATGATTTCAATATGATTTTTTTCTACCAGGTATTGTACATACCTGTGTACTGTTTGATATGCAAGGTTCACGCCCTTTGTGATTTCTTCTATTGTAAGTCCATCTGACTTTTCCCTTAGAAAATCACAAATAATACTTAATGTTGCAGGACTTATTCCCTTATCAATAAACACTTGCTTTTTTTCATTAACATACCCTTGCTGAATTTCATTTATTTTCAGGTTGATTTTTATTCTAGAAATAAGGTCAGGTGATCTAATAGGTTTTATGGCAAAATCAGTAGCTCCAGCTGCTATGAACTTTTCTGCAATTTCCTGTGTCTCATCAACAGTAAGCACTAGTATTGATACAACACTATCAAACTCCCGAATTTTTTTAACGGTAGTCAACCCGTCCCAATCAGGCATATGATAATCTACTATAACTAGATTAGGGCTGTGCAGTTTACACATATCCGCACCCTGTCTTCCGTTTATTGCAACAATTGGTTCCCATCCTCCATGAATACATATTTCTTTAATTGTATATTGGATGTCTGGTTCATCATCTATTATAACAATTTTTTTTCTTGCTTCATTCACACTGATCACCTCTGGAATATAATATTTATTCTTTATTATAATATAAAAATAAAATCTGTTACAGTGCCATGTCATTGTTATGAAATTCAATACCAGCGTCAGTGTCATCCTGAACGTAGTGAAGGATCTTTTGTGATTCCTAGGCAAGATTCTTCACTAAGTTCAGAATGACAGGCTCAGAGACCTGCCACTACCACAAGCATTTTATGGAGTTATGCCACACCACTGTTTGAAGGTAGAAATATAGTAAAAGTTGTTCCTTGATTAGGCTTGCTCTTAACACCTATAGTACCTTCATTGTCTTCTATAATTTGCTTTGCAAATGGAAGTCCTAATCCTGATGTATTGTTCTTAGAAAAGCCAACCTCCCATATGAGTGGAAGATCCAATTCCTCTATTCCTATTCCATTGTCCTCAACAATTATACTTATTCCATTATCAACAGGTTTTACCTCAAAAATTATATGCTTGTATAATTTTTTGTGGGGCACAATGATTGCGTTTTCTAAAATATTGATAATGGCTCTTGCTATTCTAATCTTATTAACATAAATATCTGGTAATTCGTCAGATATTTTC
>JARDZI010000155.1 GCA_029240935.1 Clostridiales bacterium | reverse complement strand
TTCCTATTTCTAACTTTACTTTCGGTGCAGATTTTTTAAACGGAAGTAATGGCGATACAAACTCAGAAATCGCTCGTGTTAAAGAAATGATAGATATCGCAGAGATATTAAATACCAAGAGTGTGAGGCACGATGCAACTATCGGTTATCCTAAAAACCTTAGAAAATATCGTGGTTTTGATGATGCATTGCCAATCCTAGCAGATGCATGCCGTCAAATAGCTGATTATGCTGCTATTAAAGGTATCAAGACAATGGTAGAAAATCACGGCTTCTTCTGTCAAGATAGTGATAGAGTTGAAAAACTTGTAAATACTGTGGCGCATGAAAATTTTGGTCTACTTACTGATATGGGAAATTTTCTATGCGCAGATGAAAACCCAGCCATAGCTATAGGAAAAGTTGCTTCTTATGCATTCTACGCTCACGCAAAGGATTTTCATATAAAAAGTGCTATGTCACCAAATCCAGGACAAGGCTTTTTTAGATCAAGAAACGGAAATTATCTTAGAGGAGCTATTATCGGTCATGGTGATGTTCCCGTAAAACACTGCCTTACAGCATTAAAACAAGCAGGTTTTGATGGTTATATTGCTATTGAATTTGAAGGCATTGAGGAACCAATTATGGCTCTTTCTATAGGTCTTGATAACTTAAAAAGATATATTTCTGAAATAGAATAAATTTCAATAGTACTATTGAAAATTTACTTACAAATAAACTTAGTACAAATCATATGATTAGTACTAAGTTTATTATTTTAACCATCAAGAGCTACTAACTAATTTAAAGTTGCTGTCTTAATAATAATTCTATCTTTCACCCAATTATCTCTATACCAGGTGCTGGCTTCAAAATTATCATTGATGCTTGTCATCTTGTCTTTTAGTAGAATTCTGAATTTTACAAGAATATTCTCATAACTAGGGTCTGAAGCAAGGTTATTTAACTGATAAGGATCTTCTAAATTGTTAAATAATAATTCTTCCCCATCGTATCGATAAACTGCATATGTATACTTTTTATTTCTAAGTGCACGCCACTCATGACCATCTTCCCAAGCTGCAGTTGCTCCCGTACCTTGAAGGAAAGCAAACTCTGGTTCCTCGACGTTCTCACCTAATATACAGCGAGATACGTCCATACCTTCAACTCCAGCTGGTGTTGGAAGTTCCATCAATGAAAGTAAGGAAGGCATTATATCACAAGTATTTAAACAGACATCTGATACAGTTGCTTTTTTTATTTTATTAGGCCATCTTATTAAAAAAGGAACTCTTATGGCTTCCTCATAAAAAATATTTTTTGCCCTTCTTCCTTGGGCACCAAACATTTCTCCATGATCTGAGGTAAACACAAAGATAGTATTATCTTTTAAGCCAAAGTCTTCAATTGCTCTCATTATTCTTCCTATATTCCAATCTAAGTTTGCAGTCATCGCATAATAAACTTTCATCCATTCTGTCAGTGAACCTCGTTCCATTCCAGAAAGTCTGGCCCATGCATCCGCATGAGGATCATTTTCAGGTTTATAATTTACCGGCAGATTAAACTCAACATCTTTAAAGATTTCCCAATATTCTTTTGGAACATTTTCTGGAACCCAAGGATCATGAGGTGTCCCTATAGATAGGAATAGAGCAAAAGGATCTCTCTCCTGTGATTTTTCCCTTAAGATATCAATTGCCATATCTGTTTGTGCATCAGGCTCATAGCCTTCTATCATTATCTTTTCCTCACTGTTTGTATGGTAATACATATTGTAATTTTCATGATGAAAATTATATGCTGCCCAATAACCATCAAAGCCAAGTCTATCATGCCCAGGAGGGGTATAAGAATTTTTAGGATCATAATGGTTACCTAATTCATTTGCCCACAAATGCCACTTTCCAATATAAGCTGTATCATAACCATTTTCCTGTAAGACCTGTGCCAGACAGTGATGATTTGTATTCATGCGTATTTCATTAATCACCATACCTGTACTTGTTGTATACTTTCCAGTAAAAAGAGATGCTCTATATGGAGCACACACAGGATGTCCAGATATAGCATTGCATAGATTAACACTTTCCTCTGCTAACTTATCTATGTTAGGTGTATGAGCTTTGTTATCTCCTGCATAACCGCAACTTTGATATCTAAGTTGGTCAGCAAAAATATATACTAAATTAGGATTATCTTTGCTTCCATTTATATTCATAATGAAACCTCCTTAAGTTCTTGTTTTATATTAACCTTTAATTGCTCCTACCATTATACCCTTAACAAAATACCTCTGAACAAAAGGATATAGCAGGAGAACCGGTACACTTGCTACTATTATAACTGCATATTTGATACTTTCACCAAGCATAAGTCTTTCCTTCATACCAAAGGATTCAGTATTCATATTTTCCAGATTATTTTGCAACAATATATCTCGAAGAATAAGTTGTAAAGGATATAGACTTTCTTTACGAAGATATATTAGCGCATTGAAGAAAGCATTCCAGTGACCTACGCTATAAAAAAGTACCATTACTGCTATTATAGGAGCAGATAATGGAAGAACAATACTTACCAAAAGCTTAAAATCAGAGCAACCATCAAGACTAGCTGCCTCCTGTAATTCTATTGGTATATTATTTTGGAAATAAGTACGCATTACTATCAAATTATATGTTGCTATAGCATTAGGTATAAGCATAACCCAAATCGTGTTATTTAAATGCAAAGACTTAATAAGAAGATAGGTTGGAATAAGTCCGCCGCTAAAGAACATGGTAAAGGTTATAAAAATCATTACTACATTTCTCCCCGGCAAATCTTTTCTCGATAATGGATAAGCTGCAAGAGTTGTCATAAAAACATTTATTAAAGTACCCAAAATAGTATAGATTAAAGAATTTTTATAGCCTACCCATATATTTCTGTTCTCCATTATTTTCTTATATGCTTCAATGTTAAACCCAGATGGGAAAAACCATACCTCTCCATTCATTACTTTTACTGGGTCACTAAAGGATGCACTAACAACAAAAACAATTGGATAAGATACTATAATTATTATTATTATTGAAATTGCAGTTACTATAAAGTCAAAAATATTATCACTTGATATATTCTTTTTATTATGTTTTTTCATAGCTTGCACCTCCTCATCACCATAAACTCGATTCACTTTTTCTTTTAGCTACTGTATTAGCTAATATGAGAACTGTAAAATTGATAAGCGAATTAAAAAGCCCCACTGCCGCAGTATAACTATATTCACCTTGCTGAACTCCATAACGATAAATAAATGTAGATATAACATCACTTGAAGACATATTTAAACTATTTTGCATTAAAAGAACCTTTTCGAATCCTACATTCATCAATTGTCCAATTCTTAGAATAAGTAAAATTATAATTGTTGGAAGTATGGAGGGAATTGATACATAAATTATTCTCTGAAATCGTGACGCTCCATCAACTATCGCAGCTTCATATATAGATGCATCTACGCCTGCTAATGCAGCAATATATATAATCGATGTCCAACCAGCTTCCTGCCATACATCACTAAAAACGTATATAGTTTTAAACCACTCAGCCTTTTCCATAAATGCTACTGATTGAAAACCTAAATTTTTCAGCAATATATTTATGAGTCCTGTTTGAGGAGACAGAAAAATATATAGCATCCCTACTACTACCACTACTGACAAAAAATGAGGTATATATGTTATATTCTGCAATACTTTTTTAAAGTGTTTTCCTTTGATTTCATTTACTATAATTGCCAACACTATAGGTATAGGAAAACCTACTATTAAAGAATATATATTTAAAGATATAGTATTCCATATTAAATTCCAAAAGTAAAAAGATGAGAAGAACCTATTAAAATTCTTAAGCCCTACCCAAGGGCTTCCTATTATGCCCTTGATAGGATTAAAGTTTTTAAAAGCTATCTGTATACCATACATAGGAAGGTATTGAAATATTATATACCAGCTTATGGGTAATAAAAGCATAATATATAACTGATAATGCTTGAAAAATTCTTTGCTTATTGATTTTCTTAAAGTATGTGTATTAATCATTGTCTTTTTAACTGATTTATGATAAATTTCTTGCTTTTGCTGCATAAATTACATCACCTGCCTATTCTAAACTAATTGAGAATGTATTACTTTTTATGGGTAACAAATCCTTTTGAAGAAATTTGTTACCCTTTCTCTACTATTTTTTATTCATGTTATCATAGGCTTTCTGATAAATAGCTTCCAAGTCTTTTATTCCAAGTTTTTGCATGGTTGCTATATATTCAGGCCATTTATCCAAGCTCATATCTCCCAAAATGAATTTAGCAATTGTTTCATTGTAATATTTAGTAATATCAGCCTTCAAAGGCAATGCTCTATCTCTTGTCGCTTCATCAAAAAGTGGCGCACCATATACAGCCTTTGGAAGATATGGTTCTAGCGCTTTTTGAGCCTCCTGAGTCGCCTTTGAGTTTATAGCAGTTGAGTTTTTTTCGTTGATCCAATGAGGCGCTCCTCCGCCAGGCCAAATTGTAAATTGTCCAATTGCAGTACCTTTTCCGCGCTTATCATTTAATATTTCATCAGTATATTCAATGCTTCCGTCAGCTTTTTTAATATTAGTTTTTCCTTCTATACCATAACGCAAAAATGCTGATCCTTCTTCACTGTAAAAATAATCAATCCATTTCATAGTTGCTTCCGGATTCTTGTTATTACGTGTAATTGCAAAAGTGCCCATGTCTCTTGCAATTGGACCTGCACTACCTACAAGCTGATCGCCTTTTGGTCCTTTAAAAGGTGCTATTCCTTGATAATCCTTTGAATCAAAGGAATCATCAGTTTGTATAAAGAACATTCCAACGGATTGTGAATTAACCTTGCTTAAATATTTTGCATAATCTTGAGTAAATATTTCTTGATCAATTAATTTTTCTTTATACAGCTTATTTAAGAAGGTCAGTTCCTCCTTGAAACGGTCATCAGTAAACCATATTTTCACTTTACTATCTACAATATTTACATTGAACCCCATCTGGACCCCCATTCCCCAAGAGCCAGCTAAAATATTGATAAGATCACCTATATTGCCATTAGACATAGGTATTTCATCTTTTTTACCATTACCATTTAAGTCAGTATCCCTAAAAGCCTTTAAGACATCTGTGAGTTCATCTATGGTAGTTGGTATTTTATTATTTGTTTTTTCAAGCCAAGATTTCTTTATCCAGTATTTTGGTGTTCTCGCAGCATTTAAGGTAACTACACCAGGAAGCGCATATATATGTCCATCCGGAGATAATAGAGACTTTTCCGCCTCAGGATATTGAGTTAACAATTTCTTTAGATTTGGAGCATATTTATCAATAAGTCCTTCAAGTGGTATAAGAGCGCCATTTTGTCCGTATTTAGTCATTTCATCAGTAGAAAGAAATGATCTTATGAAGGCATCTGGCAATTCACTAGATGCAAATAACAGATTTTTCTTTTCAGTAAAACCTTGTTCTGGTGCAGTTTCAAATTCAACCTTTATATTAGTTTTCTTTTCATATTCCTGCCACACTGCCATATCTGCCCAAGGCGCATGCATAGCTCCCTTGCAAGCAAACATTTTAATAGTAATTTGATCTTTTACAATTGGAAAACCTGATGTAGATAGATTTGAAACGTTTGCAGAGCTAGGCTGTTCATTGTCATTACCTTTGTCTCTAGAACATGCTGAAAAAGAACCTAAAATCATTATGCTTGCTGTAAGAGCCGTTGCAATTTTTATTTTTCTCTTTAACATTAGATTACCCCCTTAATCTTTTCTTTAACTATATGTTACTATAATTCAGAAGCTGTAAAATGATAATTTTTTGTAATAAACTATAATATTTTTAAAACTTCATTTCTTAATTGAATAAGTTAAAGGGGTGACACCTGTAATCTCCTTAAAAACTCTTATAAAATAATTATAATTCTTAAACCCAACCTTGCTATACACATCTATAGCTCTTCGTTCTCCATTTTCAATAAGTTTTTGAGCTGCTTTTATTCGTTCTGAGTTTAAATATTCGGAAAAGCCCATTTTTACTTCCTCTTTAAATAATCTACTTAAATAAGAAGGTGAGATATTAACATTTTTTGCAGTATCCTCAAGGGATATATCTTCTTTATAATGCTTATGTATAAAATCTAATGAATCTTTTATATACTTTGTATATTTATCATCCAAATCAAATTTTTTTAGATCTTCGCAAAGCTGATTATATAGTGCTTTGAGGCTATCATGTATTTCATCAATTCTCTTACATTGCTTTAACCTCTCTTTTATAAGCATTTCATGCTTATTATTCCATTGTGTATTCATACCGCCATTTAAGGCAGCTTTATGTGCTATAGAAATAAGTTCGCAAATTACCAATTGGACAGAATTATAGCTTATTCCATTATTTTTTATATGGATAAATACTTCATCTAATATTCTCCATATTTCTTCTATTTCATATTTTTCTAAGGCTACCAAAATACCTTTTTCATGCTTTATGCTTAACATCATTTCCTGTTTTATACCTTCTGTTGACTTATCATATTCGTATAACATGTCTTCGGTAATTTTAAGTGCTTTTTCATAAGCCTTCGGTATTTCCTTAAGACTAATTAAAATATTGTTATAGCCAAAAACAGTATTTATGTTGAAGAACTTATTTATTGTATTTTCTATCTTATCAATATAACTTTTAAGCAAACTAAATATCTCGTTTTCACTTCTTAAATTTTCAAAAGAAAATAATATCACAAATCTTCCTTGCTCCATATATGTAATACACCCATTCTTAAAAAATTTAATTAAATTGTTGCATAGTTCTATTACCGAGTTAACTAAATCATCTTTTTGTTTGTTTGTATATGATTCAGTTATGGCTACAAAATTTACAAGCTGCATCACTACTACAGAAATATTTCTATCTGATAGCTGAATATTAAAGGTTTCAAAATTATCTTTAAGCTGCTCAAAACTATCACATATTCCCCATACCAATTCTTTTATGTATTTCTGCAGTAATATAGGATTAGCAGATTTTAATCTTTTATAAACAAGTTCCATATCTTTCTGTTTCCTTAAATCAGAAAAAATTATTTCTTTTGCTTTCTCCAGAATTGCTATAAAATGATTAGGATCTAAGTCGTGCTTTAATATATAATCTACAGCACCGTTTTTCATAGTTGTACGCACATACTCAAAATTATCAAAACTGCTAAGTACAATCATTTTAGTATTCTTATATCGTGCTGATATTTCTTCGCAAAGCTTAATTCCGTCAATAACTGGCATGCATACATCCATAATTACTAAATCAGGTTTGTTGTTTTCAAGCTCTGTTAAAGCTTCTGAGCCATTTACTGCTTCAGAGCATATTGTAAATCCATATCTCTCCCATTCTAGTAATGCACGTAGTTTATTTCTAACCAATAAATCATCATCAACTATTAATATTTTTAACATCTTGCAGCTCGTCCTCCTCAATTTTAGGTATGCTTATTTCAACGTTTGTGAACATACTTGGTTCGCTAATAATTTTAATTCCATACTCGTCACCAAAATATAATTTTATTCTTTCATTTACATTTCCAATTCCTATACTACTAAAACGATTTTGCTGCAAATTTTCTTCTCCTTTAAAAGACGCTTCTATCTGCTCACGAGTCATTCCAATACCATTATCCGTAACAATAATTTTTATTTTGCTTTGATCTTCATAAAGTTTTATAGATATTATTCCATCATAATTCACTGCTTCTATACCATGAATTATTGCATTTTCTACTATTGGCTGAAGTAACAACTTTAGTATCTTGCAGTTAAGAACCTCCTCTTCCACTTCATATAAAACAGAAAAGGTATTAATATTTTTATATTTTTGTATATTAACAAAGCTCTCTACATAACAAAGTTCATCTCTTATTGTAATCAATTCTTCAGTTCCTTTTGAAACAACTCTCAAAAGA
>JARDZI010000491.1 GCA_029240935.1 Clostridiales bacterium | reverse complement strand
AAAACTGCCATCCTCATTCATTGGAATGCAACCGTGAAAAAGAAGGTTGGAGTTATAAATCATATACATGCTTCCTTTTGAAAACAAAAGTCTTATATGCTCTTGAAGTTTATTGCTGTTAAGAAAAGAGGATTTTAATTTATCCATTAGCTCTCTTTCCTCTTCTGTAAGTTCAAGAGGCATATCAGAATTAATCGTTGGGAAATTACTATCGTTTAATTTGTAAACTTTATCCTCCAAATTTATAACACCTTTGTCATAATCAATTTTATCTAGAATAACTCTGTCATCCATCCCATATTCTGGATGTTTATTAATTATCTGCCCTTCTATTTTAAATTGAATTATACTAATTGCCTTATGCATCATAGACAGAAGAACCATCTCTTTCTCACCTGGTTCTTTACAATGAGTAGTTTTAGGTCTAAATTGAGAACATGGATCATCCTTATATAGGTCCATTGCAAAAGTAGCCAAAGGAAGAAGATTTATTCCGTAACTGTCCTCTAAAATGTGCAAATTCGCATATCTTGTTGTTATTCTTATAACATTACATATACAAGCTTCACTTCCTGCTGCCGCACCCATCCACAAAATATCATGATTTCCCCACTGAATATCTAAAGAGTGATAATCCATAAGTGTGTCTAAAATAATATCCGCTCCAGGTCCTCTATCATATATATCACCTATAATATGAAGTCTATCAATTGCAAGTCTCTGAATTAGCTTTGATATAGCAATAATAAAAGCATTAGCCCTATCTAAATTAATTATTGTTTCAATTATCTTATTATAGTATTGCTGCTTATTAATTCTATCCTCATCCTCATGTATAAGTTCTTCAATTATGTATCCGAAATCCTTAGGAAGAGCCTTCCTGACCTTTGATCTTGTATATTTGGATGATACGGATTTGCAAATTTGAATTAATCTATATAACGTTATCTTATACCAATCCTCAATATTCTCTTCCGATTTTAAAATAATTTCAAGCTTTTGCTCTGGATAATAAATTAATGTTGCAAGATTTTTCTTTTCGTGATCTCTTATGGAGTTGCCATAAATCTCATCAATCTTTCTTTTAATTACCCCAGAGGCATTCCTAAGAACATGACTAAAGGACTCATGTTCCCCATGAACATCGGAAACAAAGTGTTCCGTCCCTTTTGGAAGATTGAGTATAGCCTGTAAGTTTATAATTTCTGTACTCGCAGCATCAATTGTAGGATATTGCTTTGATAATAGCTTTAGGTAGCTAATTCCTCTTTCATCAATATCCATAGCTTTTTCATCGTTTATTCTCATAAAATCTCCCCTATCAATGTTTTGCATATGAAATAACCCTAATATTACAATCGGCACATGCAAAATGGCTTGGAGGACACCTCACACGGATAATATTAGGGTTATACATAAAACAATTTTGCTGTTTTATGATCACATATTATACTTATCGCTTTTTAGGTAATATATTTCAATTTATTTTCATTGTTTTCTGTCAATTTTCTATATATATTCTATCACTTTAAATTTTTACAGTCAATATTACCATCTATCAAAAGTAGTAATTATAGCTTGACAGAGTATTAATACTTATTTATTTTTTCTACAATTTTCTATTGATTTTCTAATTTATCATCTACATAAAGTCATAATATCACTTAACCTTAAATTGTACATAAAGTCATAATATCACTTAACCTTAAATTGTATAATGTGTTTATATTAAAATAAAGAGTAGAGAATAACTCAATGTTACCTCTACTCCATATTCTTTGCATTTTATTTCTTTAATTTTGTATCATAATGCTTTTGAAGTGCTGCTATATAATCCTTATTAGCTGGAATATATTTTTCATTTATGAATTTTACAAATTCATCCTTGCTTATTTGACCAAGTATATATTTAGCTACATTTTGATCTTTTGCACTTTTAATGTCTGTCAATTTTGCTGCTGCTTCACTTGCTCCAGGTGCAGAGGATGAAGGGGTATCACTAATAATATTTACATTTTTATAATATGCTTCTGTAGCTTCTGAAACAATTTTTCGTTCTTGATCTGTATTACCTGAAACCATTATTCTTTTTCCTTTTTCAGAAGTTATAAAGGACATATATGCACTTAAATACTTAGTTCTAGCATCAATCATGCTATCTGTTGATTTACATATACCAGTTGCAAAATCAAAGGACTCATAAGTCAATCCTTTTACCCCGCCATTAAACATCTCTATTCCTTCATCTGTAAAGCCCCAATCAATAAAATCCATAATTCTCTTAGGATCCTTTGCTGTATTACTTATTGCAAAAGTTCCCCATATTGATGGTGTTAAATAGGACACACGCTTTCCATCACTATTTTTAATTGGCAAAAAGTAATCTACCTTTGCCTCTGGAAATGCTTTTGTCAAATCTTTTACAGTAGTTGATGCTAGCTCTAAAGGTTTTATTACATTTGTTACCATTGCAAGTTTACCTTGCTTTAATTTATCTCTATCTCCATAAGTTTTATTTAAATACCATTCTGAATCAATAGCTTTTTCAGCATATAATTTTCTATAAAA
>JARDZI010000154.1 GCA_029240935.1 Clostridiales bacterium | reverse complement strand
AGGCACTAATAACAGAGGCATTCTCCTGATGAGTGTGAATAACAAAATTAGCTTCAGAATAAAGCTTATAAACCTTAGCATGAACACCTTTTTCTGAGGAAGGTTTAATATTACCACTATAGCTACAATCTGATATTTTAACTGTAACAATCTCATCAGCTGTCAAGGACAGGTAATCTCTGCCACTTGGTGTTATTACAAAACTATATTCATCTATACGGCAGCTTACATTTCCCCATGTTCGTGCAATTAAACCTGATTCAACAAGCCTTATACCAGCTTTTACAACTAATTCCTTTGCAGCATTAACATTCATGGCTTCCACCTACTATTCCTTTATTGCAATATTTTTAAAAATGTTTTCAAACCTACCTAGAACATCTTCAATCATTTCTTTAGTATAAGCAGCACTAGTATAAAGCCTGCTGCCTGCTAAAGTTACAATTCCTTCAGCCATATATGCAGCACCCATATGCTCCATTTCCTTTTTTCTCTCAGAGGTTGCAGCTAAAACTCCAGGAATTTGCCATGGTTTTGACCAATTTATTGAAAAATGCATAGTTCCAACAGTTTCTAGATGGCATATAGAACCCTGATTAAAGGCTACAAATGGTAAATCATATTTTTTAATAAGTGTTTGTAAACCATCTATTAGAATATCAGCCATTTGACCTGCCTTTTGTGCAGCATTGGTTCTTTCTATTTCACATAGGGTATAGTAACCAGCTACACAGCTTAGAGGATTAGCAGCCATTGTACCACCAATAAGTGCTTTTTTATGCTTACCTTCACCACCAATGCCTGCAGATAAGTATTTCATATATTCTCTTTTACCTCCAAGGCCACCTGCTCCAGGATATCCACCTGCAACAACCTTTCCGAATATGGTCAAATCAGGGGAAACATCAAAATACCCTTGTGCTCCGGCCATTCCTATTCTAAATCCAGTTACAACCTCGTCAAATACTAGGAGTGCACCATACTTTCTACACAGCATTTCAACACCCTTATTAAAGTCCTTATCAAGTGGTCTTGTTCCACTTTCTGGACCTAAGGGTTCAATAAATACTGCTGCAGTACCACCTCTCAAGCTATTTAAACGAAGTTTTCTTTCAAGATCATGTAAATCATTAGGAAAGAATTCCTGGGTGTTTTTGAAACAGAATCTTGGTACTCCACTTGCTTGAGTCCATTTTGAACCAGGAATACGTATACCATATGCAAGCTGATCACTCCAGCCGTGATAAGCGCCACCCATTTTAATTATATTTTTCTTTTTAGTTGCAAGCCTAGCAACTCTTAAAGCAGCCATACAGGCTTCTGTTCCAGAACCTAACATTCTAAACATTTCTACGGATTTTATATTTTCTGAGATTTTTTTACCAAGCTTGTATTCAAATTCATGGAAAAGTCCAGTGGATGGTCCGCAGTCATTTAGCAATTCAATTACCTTTTCCCTGACTTCAACAGGGTTGCTGCCTAACACTGTAGGACCACCTGCTTGAAGAAAATCATAATATTTATTTCCATCAATATCAAATAAATAAGCGCCTTGGGCTTTTGTAAAAACTAATGGGAATGGATGATTGAAGGCTAGATTATGTTGGACTCCTCCTGGAATTATATTTTTTGCTTCTTCGATCATTACCTTGGATTTAGAACACTTTTTTTCAAAATAGTTTTCAATATAGTTCTTTAAGGCTTCAGGTTTAATTGTATAAATTGGTTTTTTAATCAATTGGTCAAGCTGATGCACTATTTTACTTGTGTCAGGGTAGTTAGAAATTGCAAATCTTTGATCCATTTGCATAGAACCTCCATTCAAATAATATTAGATTATAAATGTGAGTGAATATTCACTCATTTTCAGTATAGCATTTATGGATAAGAAGTCAATAAGTGGTGAAAATATTATTTTAATCCAAGTTTTAGTTGCAAAGTAAATGCAATATGATAAAATAGGAGTGAACATTCACTCACTATTATTTTTAGAATTGAAGATTAGTAAATTAAATAGAGTTTTGTGGAATTAGTATGTATACATAAAAATTATGAGGTGATTTGATGAATTTTAATCATACATTGGAGGCATTTAATAGGATTTCTGAAGAAAAAAGAAATAAGATATTTGATGCAGCAATAAACGAATTTGCAGAACATGGATATGAAAGTGCAAATATTAATAACATAGCACTAAAAGCGGAAGTAAGTATTGGTTCAATGTACAAATATTTTAAAAACAAGGAAGAGCTCTATTTAGCAATTATTCATTTTGGTGTTGAAAGCCTTAAGGGTATTCTTGAAGAAATAATATGCAGTGAGGAAGATTTACTTGGAAAAATAGAAAAAATAATAAGAGTAATACAATCCTATTCAAGAAGCAATGTTAACTTAACAAAGCTATATAATCAAATGACTAACGAAAATCATTCTGGACTTGTTTGGGAAATTGTTTCTGATATGGAGGGAGTTACTGCAAAACTATATGCATCTTTTATTAAAGAAGCAAAGGATGCTGGTAAGGTTAGAAATGATGTTGATGAAAAGCTGTTTGCCTATTTTCTTGATAATCTTTTTATATTGCTCCAGTTTTCCTATTCCTGTGAATATTACAAAGAAAGACTTAAAATGTTTGTCAGTGAGGACATTTTTGATAAGGACGATTTAGTTGCAGAACAATTAATGAAGTTCATAAGGGGAGCTTTCTTCCTAGAATAGCTTAATGCTTTTATAATCTTTGTTTGGTTTAAAATGGGAGGGGTATTATGGGGACGTGTGTAATATCATATGATGTTGGAACTACAGGAATTAAAACCTGTCTATTTGAGATTTCAGATGGGATAGAACTTATTTCAAGTGCAATGGAGGGCTATGAGCTCCATGTAATGGAAAATGGAGGTGCTGAACAGGACCCATATGACTGGTGGAATGCAATGTGCAGCACAACAAAAAAGGTTCTAGAGGAAAATAATATTTCTTCTGAGAGAATAAAAGGTATCTCCTTTTGTGCTCAAATGCAAGGACTTGTTTTAGTAGATAAGTCAGGTGAACCTGTGCGTCGAGGAATGAGCTATATGGATAATCGTGGCAAGAAAGAACTAAAATCCATAATGGCTAATGGGTTGCAGATTGCTGGGGTGAATATATTTAAGTTAATCAAATCCCTCAGAGTTACAGGCGCAGTTGCTGCAAGTGTAAAGGACCCTGTCTGGAAATACAAGTGGGTTGAACAAAATGAACCTGATAATTTTAAAAGAGTATATAAGTGGCTGGATGTAAAGGAATTTTTAATCCAAAAGTGTACTGGAGAATTTGTTATGACAGAGGATAGTGCATATGCAACATTATTATATGATACTAGAAAGGGTAAAAGAGGTTTTAGTAAAGAGATATGTAGTATGCTTGGAGTAAATATTGAACACCTGCCAAGGGTTGTCGATTGTAGTGCCATGGTTGGTAAAATAACAAAAAAAGCATCTGCAGAACTGGGTTTAGAGGAAGGAATACCTGTTTTTGGAGGTGGGGGAGACGCTTCTCTTATTGGTGTAGGTGCAGGTGCTGTGGAGGAGGAGGATACCCATATATACCTGGGAACCTCTGGATGGGTATCAACAGTAGTTAAAAAGCAGGTCGTGGATATTAATTATATGATTGCATCAATTTTAGGTGCAAATAGTAAATATTATAATTATTTTGCTGAGCTTGAAACTGCAGGGAAATGTTTGGAATGGGTAAAAAACCATTTAGCACTGGATGAAATAGATATTTACTTGGATAAGAAAAATATATCAGAATCAAAGGAAAATATATATAAAAGCCTTTATGATTATATGATGTATGCAATAAAGGATGTTCCACCAGGTAGTAATGGAGTGATTTTTACTCCATGGCTTCATGGAAATAGATGTCCCTTTGAAGATCCAAATGCTAGAGGAATATTTTTCAACATAAGCATAGAGACAGGCAAAACCGAGCTTATACATTCTGTTTTGGAGGGAGTTTGCTATCATCTAAGATGGCAGCTTGAAGCACAGGAGAAAAAGGTTAAAACTTCTTCGGTTATACGGTTTGTAGGAGGTGGAGCATTGGCTCCCTTAACCTGCCAAATGCTGGCAGATGTACTAGGGCGTGAATTGGAAACTGTTGAAAGTCCACAGAATATTGGAGCTGTTGGTGCAGCTGTGGTTATGGCTGTAGGACTTGGCATAATAGATGAGATTGATGATGCAAAAAAACTTATAAAGGTTAAGGAGAGATATATTCCTGACATGAAGAATAAAGCTATTTATGATAGAGCTTTTATGGTATTTAAATCATTGTATAAAAACAACAAAAAGGCATTTGGAATTTTGAATAATTAAATTCGGAAGGTTATCTTCCGAATTTAATTTGTTGAAATTAACTAAATTTAGTTAATAAAGATTACATTACTTGAGTATAGTCTTACATGGGAATATCCAATTATGAAATTCTTGTACTTTCCTTAGGAATAAGGAAATAAAATTCGGTTCCAGATTCAATGGAACTAGTAACCCCATGTTTAAAACCATGCATTTTTAATATTTCTCTACAAATAGGAAGACCTAAACCCATTCCACCACTTTGAGAATTTTTGTAATATTTATCCCAAATGTCTTCTAGTAAATGATTTTCTATGCCTATGCCGTAATCCTTTATGGATATTTTTATACAGCCATTTTCATGTGATGTAAAAATTTCAATTTTATTATTTTTATAGCTAAACTTAATTGCATTATCAATAAAATTATATAAAACTCTTTGCAAATATTTCTTATCTGCATATATTTCCATGGGTTGAATAGAAGTAACAACTGATATATCATTTTTAACTGTTAATAAAGTAAAATTATCTATACATTCATTTATAAGTTCTGGTAAACTAATAAACTGTTCCTTTAGTGTATAAACACCATCTTGAAGCTTTGAAAGCTGTAGTAAATCCATTACTAAAGCATTTAATCTGTCTACTTCTTTAATTATTTCTCCTGAGTATTTTTCAATACCATTTTCATCCACCAATTTATCATTTATGGCTTCACCATAGCTTCTAATAACACTTAATGGAGTTTTAAAATCATGTGATACATTGGCAATAAAGTCCCTTTGCAATTGATATTTTTTATTTAAACCTATAGCCATTTTATTTAGGCTAATAGATAGGGTTTCAATTTCATCATTAGTCTTAACACTGAAATCCACATCAAAATTACCATTTGATATTGAAGAGGCGGTCTTGCTTAGTTTCAGTATCGGCTTTGCAAATTTTTTTCCCATGAAGGATATTATAGGTATTGATATTATCATAGCAGATATAAATATAAAAAATAGAATAATATAAACTACTTTTAAATAGTCAGAGGAATACTTATTATTTTGCAAAACAATAATGTCCCCCATGTCAGTTTCCAATTTATAATATAGGAATTCGGAATCCATTGCATTTTTAAATATTCCTTGGTTCTTAAAGGTGTTACTATTAATAGAACGCATAAAGGGCATCATACCCATCTTAACTTGAGTCAGAGGTGTAATATTGTTTTGATAAATGAGAATTGCACTAATATTAGAATAGTTAATAGATTCGTTATTTTTTAGGGAACTGTATATTTCATTAGCCGTATTTTGCAAGCTATCATATTGCTGGTTAATGTAAAATTTAGATAAAAATATGCTGCTTGCAATAAGACATATGGAAATAATCAATGCAATTATTAACATAAAATATTTCATTAGTTTTAATGTTATTTTATCCATATTCATTCTCCTGAGACTACTAGTTTATAACCAACACCCCATACAGTAGTAAGATGTTCATTACAAAACTTAATTTTCTCTCTTAACTTTTTAATATGAGTATCAACTGTTCTAGAATCCCCAAAAAAATCATATCCCCATATTGCACTCAATAACTGCTCTCTATTAAAGACCTGCCCTGTATTTTTGCTTAAAAATAATAGAAGGTCAAACTCCTTTGGAGTCAAATATATCTGCTGATTATCTTCTAAAATCCTTAATTTATCAAAGTTTAAAGCTTTATGTTTATTTTGTCTACTATTAATTCTGAGATTGACACGAAGTAATAATTCCCTCATGCTAATAGGCTTTACCATATAGTCATCAGCACCTAATTCTAAACCAAAAATTCTATCGTCCTCTTCACCTCTAGCAGTTGTTAATATAACTGGAGTATTACCAATAGATTTGATTTTTCTAAGCAATGCCCAACCATCTTTTCCAGGCAGCATAATATCTAGAATTATTAAATCGAATGAGTTGCTGTTTATAATTTCCTCAGCATCCTTCCCATCATTAGCACAAGTTATATCGTAATTTTCTTTTCTAAGATACAATGTCATTACTTCAGAAAGTTTTGTTTCATCTTCGATTATAAGTATTTTCTCATTCATAATAACCTCCATTTATATTTATATTAACATTATAATTCTATTTTATATATTTGACCAAAGATTGTTTGAAATGTGATGAATTTGTGAAATCCTTTTAAACAATCTTTGCAAATTCATCACATTTAGCACACTATTTAGTCAAAAATGTTGTTTATTATAAAGATATACCCCAGCTGTGGAAATAAAAATTAGGAGGAAAATAAAATGAAAAAAAGAAACATAATTTCTGTATTGGTACTTACAATTGTTATTGGAGCAGGTGCAACTGCATATGCTGCAGTAAATAGCACTTCAACTGCAGCAAGACAAAGATTAGGTCTTGGAAGAGTAACTTCAATGAGAGGGTATGATTTTATATCAAATATCCTAAAAAATAAGTTGGGATTATCTGAAACAGATATTTCGAATGCAACAAATTCGGGAAAAACACTTTATGAATTAGCTACTGAAAAGGGTATGACTGAAGAACAATTTAAGGCAGCATTGCTTGAAGAGAGGAGAAATGCAATAGACACAGCTGTTAGTCAGGGAACAATCACTAAGGATGAGGGAGAAACATTAAAAGCAAATGTAAATTCAAACATAGCAAATTGCACTGGGAATTTTGGCCAAGGCCAAGGCATGGGGCTGGGACGAGGTCAAGGTAGAGGAATGGGACGTGGAATGATGGGAAATAGATAAGGGAAATTTTATAAATAAAGTTTAAATCGGCATATGAAGGGCAATTGAAAATATAAAAGGCTAGAGCAAAAGAATTTATTACTTTTGCTCTAGCTTTTTATATTAACTCCCACGCCAGCATGCTGGCACAAAAAAGGATGAAAGTTGGAATCTAACCCAAGAATCACAAAAGATCCTTCACTACGTTCAGGATGACAACGCCTTTGGCATTGAATTGGCGTTGACTTTCATATTAATCATCATGCGGTTGCACCGCACATAAATTATGAAACTTGTAGGGGCAAACAGTGTTCACCCAAGGGCACTATGAAATTAGACTATCCCTGCATCATAGTGCGTAAAACGGGCGAACACTGTTCGCCCTTACGGGTAGGCTGAATGTGGGGCGTTTCATATTAAGCGTATCTAATTAATCCTTAATATATTAAAAAATATTGTTAAAATAATATTCTTAAAAGTAATTATTTGAGATGTAAAATTTTGTTTACATTAATATACACTTGTAGTATATTAATCAACATAGTGTTAAAAAAATGTTATCTATTGTATAATTATTAGAATAACTTTACTATAGGTTTTGAGCTAGGGAGGTGATCACAGCAGATCTGCTGTGAAATATATGAATAAATTATTTAACGTTGGTGTTGATATTGGATCTACTACAGTAAAGGTTGTTGTTCTAAATCATAATCAACAACTTGTTTTTAATAAATATGAGAGACATTATGCAGATATAAAGAAAAAACTTCAGGAAATACTTAATGAAGCATATGAAAAACTGGGGAATGTAGAGTTAACTTTAATGGTAACAGGCTCTGGAGGAATGAACATTGCAAATAGTATTGGAGCTTCCTTTACTCAGGAGGTAATTGCTGCCACAAAGGCAATCAAAGCCTATAATCCAGAAACCGATGTAGCAATTGAACTTGGTGGAGAGGATGCAAAGATTACTTATTTTAGTGATGGTGTAGAACAAAGAATGAATGGTACCTGCGCTGGGGGGACAGGCTCCTTTATAGATCAGATGGCCTCCCTGCTTAAGGTTGATACCCTAGGGTTAAATGAGCTGGCAAAGGATTATAAAGTT
>JARDZI010000153.1 GCA_029240935.1 Clostridiales bacterium | reverse complement strand
TAAATCAAAATATGTAAAACCTAGATTAATAGAAATACCCCTGTCCTTTTCTTCCTTTAGTGTATCAGTTTCTCTTCCAGTTAGGGCTTTTATAAGTGTTGTCTTGCCGTGATCTATGTGTCCAGCAGTACCAATAATGACATGCTGCATTTAATCATCCCCCAATTATTCTGTATAATGCTTGAGATATTATTTTATATTCCTCAGGGAATATAGTTCTGACATCGAACAACATTCTATCCTTACTTATTCTAGTGATTATAGGGATTTCATTTTTTCTAAGATCATACTCAATTTTATCCAAGGATATATTTGGAGCATTTATTGATACGACATAGGTTTCTAGGTTTTCAAGGGGCATAGCGCCTCCTCCAACCTGTGAGAAGTCCCGTATTACCTCTAAGTTAACATTGTTTCCTAGAAGGTTTTTAATCATTCTGGAGAGCCTTTGAGCATCTCTTTTAAGCTCTAAAATATCCTTTGTAAGCATAGCCATTCCAGGGATTTCTTTTATTACCCTTTCTTCATCTAAATAAATTCTAAGGGTAGCTTCAAGTGCAGCTAAAGTCAGCTTATCTATTCTTAATGCCCTAGTTAGCTGATTTGTTTTCATCATATCTATATACTTTTTCTTTCCAAGGATAATACCTGCTTGAGGTCCTCCAAGCATTTTATCACCACTAAAGGTTACAACATCTATTCCCTGTTCAATACTATTTTGAACAGTTGGTTCATAACTTAATCCATATTTAGTTACATCAATAAGAACACCACTTCCAATGTCCTCGACTACTGGAATATCATGCTCATTACCAAGCTTAACCAAATCTTCTAGATTTACTTCCTCTGTAAACCCGAGTATTTTGTAATTACTCTGATGAACTCTTAGGATAACCCCTGTATTTTCACTAACTGCATTTTCATAATCAAATAGATGAGTTCTGTTAGTAGTTCCAACCTCAACAAGTTTAGCACCACTCAACTCCATTACAGCAGGTATTCTAAAGGAACCCCCTATTTCAACTAATTGCCCTCTAGAAACAACTGCTTCCCTCCCCTTGCTTAATGAGGACAAAACAAGCATTACTGCTGCTGCATTATTATTTACTACCAGTGCAGCTTCACTACCGGTTATTTTACATAGTAATTCTTCTACATGACAATATCTTGAGCCTCTAACTCCCTCATCCAAGTTAAATTCAAGGTTATTGTAGCCTGTAGAAGTATTAATTACTGCCTCCACTGCTGATTTTGCAAGCACTGCTCTACCTAAATTGGTATGAAGAACAGTACCTGTTGCATTAACCACTTTTTTAAGATGAAAGGAATTCTTCTTCTTGATATTGCTTAATATATCCTTTATTATTTCGTCATAGGAATATTCAGATAGCTTTTCATGAAGAATACTTTCTCTATAAAGCTCTATGGTTTCTCTAATAGCTTCTAAAATAATGCTTCTAGAAACCTCCTTCAAGGAGGCAATTCTATTATCCATTAAAATACTATCTACCTTAGGTAAATAAGACAATAGCTCCTTTTTATTCATTATAAAAATTCACCTCCTGGAATTTTTCTATGGTTCAATATAAATATGCTTATCAATTAATTCTGTAACATTTCCTACTATAAATGCTTCTATACCATTATTATTCAAATCCCTAAGAAGCTTATATGCCTCATTTTCTGGAAGTGAATATAATAATCCTCCTGAGGTTTGTGGATCAAATAATAAATCCAACACATACTCCTCTGTTATTGAAGCTTCATATTTATTTTCAATATGTTTTTTATTTCTATAAGTTCCAGCAGGAAGCAAACCCATTTTAGCATACTCAATAGCACCCTCTATGAACTTTATATTGCTGCTTTTAATACTAATGCATACTTTGCTTCCCTCGGCCATTTCATATGCATGTCCGAGCAGTCCAAAGCCAGTTATGTCTGTACATGCGTTTATCTTATAATTTCTTGCACAATCTGCAGCATACTTATTTAATGTGGTCATATGTTTTATTGCTTCTTTTATATGTTTATCTTCTGCTATCTCACCTTTTATTGTTGTGTTTATTACTCCTGTACCAAGTGGTTTTGTTAGAATCAGAATATCACCAGGCTTTGAATTTGCATTTGGCAGTACCTTGTCTGGATGAACCCTTCCCATTACTGATAACCCATACTTAGGCTCATTATCATGAACAGAATGTCCTCCAACGATTATAGCACCTGCCTCCTTAACCTTATCTGCTCCTCCCTTTAGGATTTCACCTAGTATTCCAATATCAAGGCAATTAGGAAAGCATACAATATTTAATGCTAGAATAGGCTCACCACCCATTGCATATATATCACTTAAAGAGTTAGTTGCAGCTATTTGACCAAAGGTATATGGATCATCTACTATCGGCGTAAAAAAATCAAGGGTTTGAATTATTGCTGTATCATCATTTATTTTATATACTGCTGCATCATCTGAGGTATCTATTCCAACAATTAAATTTTTATCATCAATTTTAGGCAGTTGACACAGAACCTGTGCCAGGACTTCTGGTCCTATTTTAGCAGCTCACCCAGAAGCTTCTGTCATTTGAGTTAACTTTATATCTTCAAACACAAGCCATTCCTCCTTTACCAAATATATTGTATATTATATTTAACATATATTCAACTTTAATGAACTGTTATTTTATCCTTCATAGCTTCAAATATTTTATCTCCTATTCCGCTTACATTGTTTATTTCATTTATATCCTTGAACCGGCCATTGTTTTCTCTATAATCAATAATTCTTTGAGCTATTGCCTCACCAATCCTTGGCAGTGTTTCCAGCTGTTCTTTTGTAGCAGTATTAATATCAATTTTCCCCATGCTTTGAGCTCCTGAAGTATTAGAAGCATTGACCTTCTCACCATTTGAATCAATAACCAATTCTGGAATTTTAATAAAGGCTTCATCCACTAGCTTTTCTGCAAGGTTTACAGCTTCCATGTCAGCACTTTGAGTAAAACCTCCAGCTATTTCAATAAGCTTTATTAGTCTATCACCCTCTAATAAGCTGTAAACTCCAGGTTTAGTAATTTCTCCACAAACATAAACACGTATTTCATTTTTACTTTCAGTACTTTCATAACTCTCACTTGATTCATTAGAACCCTTTGTAATTACTTCAATTGAATTCTTCTTATTATTATAATAGAAAAATGATACTACTGTAATTATAACAATAATAAATATAATTAAACCATATTTTTCACGCTTAGTTATATCCATTCATATCACCTCCTTAAAATTTTTCACAAAAAATCAAATAATTAAACGCCATTAATTGTTTATATGTAATTTATTTGTTATAATTTTAAAGTAACAATAAGGAGGTCATTATGAAAAAAAATTTTACTGTAATTTTTATATTTACTTTTCTTATTTCAATATCAATAAATACAAATGTATTCGCATACGATAAACCAAGTATTAATGCTGAGGCAGGAATACTAATGGATTTAAATACAGGTCAGATACTCTATGAAAAAAATATAAATGAAAAATTAGCCCCTGCTAGTACAACAAAAATTTTAACAGCTCTAATTACTCTTGAGGAATGTAAGCTAGATGAAAGGGTTGTAGTTGGTCCTAAACCACCCTTTGAGGATGGCAGTAAAATATACCTAATAGAAGGTGAAGAAATTACTGTAAAGGATCTTTTGTATGCAACTATGCTTGAATCAGCAAATGATGCTGCATTAGCTCTAGCGGAATATATTTCTGGTTCCTCTGAGAAATTTGCAAAATTAATGAATGAAAGAGCTGCTGAGATAGGTTGTAATAGCTCAAATTTCATAAATCCTAATGGTTTATATGATGTGAATCACTATACTACTGCATATGATTTGGCTTTGATTGGAAAGGTAGCATTGGAAAACTCAACATTTAGAGAGATTGTGAACACAGAATACTATGAAATAAAACCTACAAATAAGCAAATAGAAACAAGGTATATATATAATATTAATAAGCTTGTTCGCGGTACAAAATATAATTATGAAGGTGCTGATGGAGTAAAAACTGGATACACTACAAAATCAAAAAATACAATAGTGGCTTCTGCAGCGAGAGAAAATCAAAAACTTATTGCAGTTCAATTAAGAAGTGAAAAGGATCTATATGAGGATTCTATTAAGCTTTTGGATTATGGCTTTAATTCATATAAGGCAGAAAAACTTGTAGACAGTAGTTCAGTACATTCAACCATAAAAATAAAAGGAACCAACAAAGGTATATCTGTTTTTCCTAAAAATGATTTTTATATTTCCACTCCTGTTGATGGAAACCCTAATTATTTTTCAAGTATTGTATTTAATAAAACCTTCAGTGAAATTTATAAAGGTGAGGAACTTGGATTTATAGAAATTACTCTTGAAAATGGAAAGGTTTATAAGATTCCTTTAATTGCAGGAGAAGATTATAAAAGTTTCTTTTATAATTTAAAATACAAATCTCCTGAGGTTTATAAACATTCCTTAAAACCAATTTTCAAATATATATTGGTTGGAATCATACCCTTCCTATATATTAGAAAAAGAGTTATAAGAGCACTTCGCAAAACGAGGAAAAAACATATTATTAACAATAAATTAAATAAAAGGCAACTTTATGAAGAACAATCATACTTTTATAATAAAAAATAGAAGGCTAATAATTAGTCTTCTATTTTTTATCACCTTTAAATATATGGTTGTTGTTTTTATGCTAGTTTATATTGATGAGTAACTTGAAATAATTTACTTTTCATTAGAGACCATAGCAACTGCTTCAATTTCTATAACTGCATCCTTAGGCAGTTTTGCAACTTGTACTGCGGATCTTGCTGGCATCTTTTCTGTAAAATATTCTCCATACACTTCATTTACAGCTGCAAAATCATTCATATCCTTTAAAAATACTGTTACCTTTACAGCATTGTCCATTACAGTACCTGCAGCTTCAAGTACTGCTTTTACGTTTTCAAGAGATTGCCTTGCAGCAGCTTTTATTTCAGTAATCAATTCACCAGTTAAAGAGTTTATTGGAAGTTGCCCTGATGTAAAAACAAGGTTTCCTGTTCCTATTCCTTGGGAATATGGTCCAATGGCTGCTGGAGCATTCTTAGTTGTTATAACTGTTTTATTCATTTTATCATTCCTTTCCTATGTATAAATTAATTATAGCAAAGCTAATATTTTTTGCCAACCTTATAATTAATCCCCTGCTCCATTTGAAGCAGGGGATGTATAATTCCATTAAAAACTTACTGCCTGTGCATCAGCCCAGAGTCTTTCTAAATCGTAGAATTCTCTGTCCTCATTGTGAAACACATGGACAATAACACTATCATAATCTAAAAGTATCCATCTAGCAGTTGAATAACCTTCCTTATGTCTTAGATCAAAGCCCCTTTCCGCCATTTTGTCCTCAATTTCATCAGCAATTGCTTTTACTTGTATTGAGGAATTACCGCTGCATATTACAAAACAATCTGTAATTGGAGAAATATCATTTACATCCAGAATTTTAATGTCCCTTGCTTTTTTCAGGGCAGCAGCGGAGCTTACATAAAAGGCAATACTTGAAGCGTTTGTCAATAAAATTACCTCCTAACATATTTTAAAATTAAATTTACTTCCTAATATATTAATATGTTAATAAACTCAATTTAGACAATAACTATTTTACACTATCATCACCTAAAATTACAATAATATCATATTCAGTTTCCTCATTATGTTTCTCTAGAAAATCTCCAAAACCTAAATCATTATAAATGATTTGTCCATAATTAGAATTGCTATAATCCTCTATTAGAGTAAAATCTTGTTTTTTCGAGTAATTTCCTATAGATATTACATTATAACCTAATTCCTCAAAATTCTGTTTGTATTTTGCAGCTAGTCCATTTACTCCAGTAGAATTAAGAATTTTTATCCTTATTTTACTTTTATCAGCTTCAACCTCAGTAGTCTTTGTACTACTGTCCTTGAAATTCGAAAGAAATTCAAGATTTTTTTCCATATCATAAATGAAGTAGGAAACACCACCAATGTATTTTGCTTCTCCATCAAGTACCCTATTTTCAATTTGAGACATATCAATATTTCTTAGTTTAAATATATATTTTAGCATAGTTTTTGGAGTCATATCCGTTTTGACATATTTTGAGGCTGTATTAATAAGCCCAGGTACTTTTAATATACCAGCTGGAGTCTTCATTTTTTCTGCAACCTTTAATATGAATTTCTGTTGAGTTGCAGCTCTTCCTAAATCCCCCATTGCATATCCACCACCATCATTGTTTTTTCTCCATCTTACAAATTCTTCAGCTTTTTTACCATCCAAATGGACAATTTCTCCTTTTGTAAAATGAATACTTATATCATATGCATCATAATCCATATTAAAGGGTATTTCCATATCAATTCCACCTATTGCATCTATGCAATTTCTAAAGCCTGCATAATCCACCTTTGCATAGTAATTAATATTAATACCTAACATTTTTTCAATAGTTTCTATGGCAAGTGTTTCTCCGCCTATTCTGTGGGCAGAGTTTAATTTTTCCCTATCCCCATTTATCAATACCCTGGTATCTCTTGGTAAAGACAACATATATACCTTGTTATTTTCTGGTATGTATCTAACTAAGATCATTGTATCCGATCTTTTTGCATTATCTGCGGTTTTATTTTCATAATCACCAGCATCTACACCTAAAATCAGTATATTTACTGGCTCATTAATACTAATTTGCTCAGTTGTGTTTTCTTTAGAATTAAGTCTATTAAGAATTGAATATCCATATACAACTACCCCAGAAGTTATTAAAATAAATATTATAAAAAGAGTTAATATAACTCTCTTAATTCTGCCTTTACCTCTAGCTTTATCTCTATTTCTCATATATATTTCCGCCTTTCAGCAATAAGCTATTTCTAAATTCAATTGTTAATGGATGAATTAAATAGTTTTCTTTAGTTAAATAAATTAATGTACTATTACATGCTAAAATAAGAGCATTGTCAATGTCCTTTAATGCAATTTTTCGAATTTCCTCAACTCCAGGGAAATATCTCCCAGTCTCAATGACATCTGCTAAATATATAATTTTATCTAATAATGACATGTTTTTTCTTCCTGTTGTATGATAAGTTATAGCATTTAATATATCAAGGTCACTTATTCCAAATCTATCACTACATATATGTGCTGCTACAGAGCCATGTAAAAGTTGGGGGAAATTATATTGTATTTCATCAATTTTAATAGAATACTTTTGAGCCATTTTTATTAATTCATCATCAGAAAATGCTTTTGCTAAATCATGGGCAATAGCAGCAACTTTAGTCTTTTCCTCATCAGAGCCATATAATTTTGAAAGTTCTATAGCTTCAATTTCTACATTCAATGAATGATGAAAACGTTTTTCGGAAAGTTTTAAACTAATTTCATTCCTTAAATTTTCATAAACCTTTGTTAAATTCAACTTTAAACAGCCCCTTTTGATAAATATATCCTTCCACATCATTTGTAACAAGATATTTTATACTTTCATTGTTATTTATCCTGTCCCTAATATCAGTAGAAGATATTTTAATGTCAGGAATTTCAACTAATGTTAACTTACAATTAAACTTTTTTTCTTTTATTAAGAATTCATCTTTGATTTCCTTTAATGAGTTTCCTCTATTAACAACGATAAACTCTGTCATATTGCACACCTCATAGACCCTTTTCCATGTGCTTATTTCCTTTAATGTATCAAAGCCTATTATAAAATAAAATTCGGTTTCATAATAAATATTATGTAATTCTGTTAATGTATCATAACTATATGTTTCTCCAGTTCTTTTAATTTCAATATCACTTACCTCAAAGCAAGCATTATTTTTAATTGCAAGCTTAACCATTTCATATCTGTCAATTGCTGATATAACTTCTCTTTTACTTTTATGTGGTGGATTCCCTGTAGGAATGAAAATTATCTTATCCATATTCATTTTATCTAAAACTTCCTGTGCTGCAATCAAATGACCAATATGAATCGGATTAAATGTTCCACCCATTATTCCTATCTTTTTCATAATAAACCTTCCTTTGTATATTATAATAACCACATAACCTAACTCCTAATTATTATATCAAAAATAGTCCCTTATATAAAGTAAAGCTTATATATTAAATATTGTCTAATATAATGTAATGT
>JARDZI010000152.1 GCA_029240935.1 Clostridiales bacterium | reverse complement strand
CTATCCGATGTTATTATTGCTTCAAAACCAAGGTTTAGGAGTGATTTATATACACTTTTTAAATTTCCCACTCCATAATCAATAATTGCAATCATCCAATCCCCCCTTTATAGAATGCCCTTTGTTGACATGACTCCCTCTATTCTGTCTTGAACTCGAGTTCCCTTATCAATAGCTCGTCCAAACCCTTTGAAAATAGACTCAATAATATGATGAGTATTCTTTCCATATTGAATATTAATATGCAATGTTACCTCAGCATTAAAAGCAAAGGCTCTGAAAAATTCTTCAACAAGCTCAGTATCAAAATTACCTACCTTGTCCTTTTCAAAGTTAACATTAAATTGCAAATAGGACCTTCCGCTAATATCTAATGAAATCATTGATAGGGCTTCGTCCATGGGAGTAAATATTGTTGCATATCTTGTTATGCCCTTTTTATCTCCAACAGCTTCTTTGAACCCCTTTCCAAGTGATATTCCAATATCCTCAACAGTATGGTGATCATCTACATAGGTGTCTCCCTTACACTTAATACTCAGGTCCATAAATCCATGCTTTGTCATCAAATCAAGCATGTGATCTAAAAAACCTATTCCTGTATCAATTTTAGAGCTTCCTTTCCCGTCTATATTCAACTCAATGTCAATATCTGTTTCCTTTGTTTTTCTATTAATTTTAGCTTCTCTCATGACTACACCACTCTTTTTATAAGACTAATTAGTTTATCATTCTCTTCTCTTTTTCCTATAGTAATTCTTATACAATTATTTGTATAGGAATCTGAAAATCCCCTTAAAGCTATTTTCTCATTTCCACAAGCACTTAGTATATTCTTAGCCTTGTCCGATTTTATTAAAACAAAATTACTTCCTGATGGGTATACATATATTCCATTAAGCCTTTGAATTTCTTCTATAAGATAACTTCTTTCATTCTTTATTTCTTTTATTTTTTCTCTAATCCTATCAACATTCTCCAGAAACAATATACCTAGAGCTTGGGAAATGCTGCTTAAATTATAGGGTGACCTTACCTTAGAAATTATGTCTATTATCTCCCTGCTTCCAATACCATATCCAACCCTTGCACCTGCAAGAGCAAACCCCTTTGATAGTGTTCTAAGGACAATAAGCCTATTGTTAATATTTACTTGATCAATAATAGTTTCGTCTAAAAACTCATAGTAAGCCTCATCAACAACTACAATTGAATTGGTTCTATTTAAAATATTTAAAATCTTCTCTCTCTTAATTATTGTTCCTGTAGGATTATTAGGATTACAAAGGAAAATAACCTTTGCCCTTTTTTCATTTGCAATATTTATTATTTCATCTTCTCTTACATTAAAACTATCATCAGTTGGAACCTCTAAAACTTTACCACCACCAATCTCAGTATATTGCTTATACATGGAGAAGGTTGGTACTGGTATTACAATATAATCATCCTTGTCTACAAAGCTGTGAATAATCATTTGAATAATCTCATCTGATCCGTTTCCACATATAACATTTTCTGATTTTACACCTGCATACTCTGCTATTTTTTCTCCAAGACATTGGTTATCAATTTCCGGGTATCTATTCAATTCTAAATTTTCAATTATATTTACAAATTCCTCTTTAAGATCCTTAAAAAGATTAAATGGATTTTCATTTGCATCAAGCTTTACTTCAGCAATGTCCTTTGAAGCAGTATAGGGTTTCATGGACAAAATATTCTCTCTAACTAAATTCCTCATATTTAATACCTCACCTTAATGGAATTAGCATGTGCTGTTAGTCCTTCATTTTCCGCAAACTTAATAATTTTATCTTTAACAGCAAGAAGCTCCTTATTTTCATAATATATTAAACTGGACTTTTTTATAAAATCATCTACTCCAAGTGGAGAGGAAAACTTTGCTGTTCCACTTGTTGGTAAGGTATGATTGGGACCTGCAAAATAATCTCCAAGAGGTTCTGGAGAATATTGGCCTAAAAATATTGCACCTGCATTTTCCACCATTGAAACATATTCAAGGGGGTTCTCCAGCATAATCTCCAAATGTTCAGGAGCTATCTCATTTACAACTTTGAATGCAAACTCTATATTATTAACAACAAAAATAACACCCTGATTATTTATTGACCTTTCCATAATTTCATTTCTTGAAAGAGTTTTCATTTGCTTCTCTAATTCTTTTTCAACTTCAAGGGCAAGTTCATAGGAGGTTGTTACAAGAATAGCTGCTGCCATCTCATCATGTTCTGCCTGGGATAAGAGATCCCCTGCAATAAACTTAGAATTAGCTTTCCCCTCTGCAACAATGCAAATTTCACTAGGTCCTGCTATCATGTCTATTGCAACAGTTCCAAACACCCTTTTCTTTGCTCTTGCAACATAAACATTACCTGGTCCAACTATTTTATTAACAGGTTTAATAGTTTCAGTACCATAGGCAAGTGCTGCAATTGATTGTGCCCCCCCAACTTTATATATTTCTTCTATCCCACATACTCTGGAAGCAGCTAAAATATAAGGATTAACCTTTCCATTCTTCATTGGAGGAGTTACCATAGCGATAGATTTTACTCCTGCCACATTTGCAGGTACAGAATCCATTAAAACTGTTGAAGGATAGGCAGCCTTTCCTCCTGGAACATATATACCTACTCTTTGGATTGGAGTCACTAACTGTCCAAGCATTATTCCAGGAGTCTTATTATAAGTCCAAGACTTCCTAAGCTGTCTTGAGTGATAATCCCAAATATTGTCTTTTGCTTCTTCCAGTATACTAATAAAATCACTACCTACACTCTCTAATGCTTCATCAATTTCTTCAGTTTGAACCTTTAATGAATCTAATTTTACCCCATCAAATTTTTTTGTATATTCTTTAAGAGCTCTATCTCCATTTTTTATAACATTGGATACAATACTTTCAACAGCTTCATCAATTTTCGAAAAGGACTCCACATCCCTTTTAAAAATTCTTTTTATTTCCTCCATATAGTTACTTTCATCTATATTAACAATTTTCATTTTAACTAACCTCTTTTCCACCTATTAAGCCTTTAAGGTCTAGAATTATTCTCTCTACCTTTTCAGATTTGGTCTTAAAGCTCACTTTATTAATAATAAGCCTTGCACTTATATCGCAAATATCTTCTATTACTACAAGTCCATTTTCCTTTAGTGTCTTGCCAGATTCAACAATATCAACAATAACATCTGAAAGTCCCATTAATGGTGCCAGCTCTACAGAACCAGAAAGCTTTATTATCTCAATAGGCTCTCCCTTTTGCTTGAAATAATTCTTAGCAACCCTTGGATATTTAGTTGCAACCCTCATTTTTCTTCCTGCTTTAAATTCATAATCCTTAAGTGCTGCAACTGAAAACTTACATTTTCCAAAGCCAAGGTCCATTATTTCATACAAATTGGACTCAGCTTCCATAATAGCATCCTTCCCTGCAACTCCTATGTCTGCCGCTCCCTTTTCTACATATATTGGAACATCTCCAGCCTTAACAAATACAGCCCTTATCTTATGCTCTTTGCTTGTAAATATTAATTTTCTACTGCCAGGATTATAATCTTCAAATGTTATTCCTATTCTTTCAAAAAGTTCAAATGTCTTCACTGCTAATCTACCCTTTGTTAAAGCTATATTAATATATTCCACCCTTTTCCCTCCTAGTGAATTGGAATAACAACCTCTTTATCCTCTATGCTCTTTAAAAACTGAGCAGGCTTCATCTTGTAATTTTCATTATTCCCAATACTTATTACTGAGACCATAGCATCAGATAACTTAACTATTTCTTTTATGTTTCTAGCCTCTGCATTTTTAATGTGTGATACAATATCTCTTGCTGAATCACATTCTACAATAAAACCCTTTTCTCTTAGCTCAGCTGCAAGCTCTAATGCATCCTTTCTTTGATCATCCTTGTATAGAACTAAATAGTCAGTACAACAAATAGTTTCATCACTTATTTTATTCATCTCAACAACCTCCATTAATTCATCTATATTTAACCCAAAGCCTGTTGCAGGCATATAGTATCCATACTGCTGTGTAAGATTATCATATCGTCCTCCGCTTAAAACTGCCCTGCCATAATTACTTACATAGCCTTTAAATAAAATTCCAGTGTAATAATGAATGTGATTAACAAGACCAAGATCTACAGATATGTACTTTTCATATCTATAATCCTTAAGTATTTCGTAAACCTGTATAAGATTATCTAAGGAGGCTTTCATATCCTCATTACAAATAAGGCCTTTTGCTTCCTCTATAACCTTCTCTGGAGTTCCATAGAGATAAGGAATCTTTAATATTGTATTCTTTAGTGTATCTGATATATTTAAATTTTTAAGCATATCATTTAGTTCAGTAAAGTTTTTATCCTCTATTAATTTTCTAATTAGTTCTTCATTTTCCTCAGAAATTCCGGACTCCTTAACTAGTCCCTTAAAATATCCTGCTTGGCCTATATCTATTTTAAAATTTTTAATTCCACACTTCATTAATGTCTCTATTCCAAGTGCGATTACCTCTGCATCAGACTCTTTGCTATCACTACCTAGGTACTCAACCCCTGCCTGTGTAAACTCTCTTTTAAGACCACTTTCCTCATAATTTATTCTAAAAATATTTGTAACATAGCAAAACTTCAAATAACATTTATTATTTTTATAGCTTGCTGCAGCAAGTCTTGCTATTGGAATAGTTGCATCAGGTCTTAAAACTAGTATCTTTCCTGAACAATCAATAAGCTTGAACATTTCATCCTTGTTTATTGTTCCCTCTAGGTTTGAGAACAAATCAAAGTATTCAAAACTAGGAGTTTGTATCCCTCTATATCCATAACTTTTATATATTCTTTTTATTTTCCTTATTAAATTTTCTTTAATTTCGTACTGCCTGCTGCCTGTGTCCTCTACTCCCTCAGGAATAAAATTTCTAATATTAAGCATTCAAACTCTCCTTACCCATTTCATTTTTTATAATTTATCATGCTACCACGTTACTTCACTAAATTATATATGATTTTATTTCTTTTTTTCATTAAAGTCAATAGTTTTTTTTAAGATATAGCCTTTCTTGACAATTCTTTGTCTATTGTCTATTCTAATATTAATACTGAACATATTTACAATTGCTATATAGGGAGATGTTGTTAATGAAGCTGTCTATTGCGAAACATATTTATAATGATTTACGGGAAAGTATTATTTCTGGTGAAATACAACCAGGTCATATGCTTGGAGAACAGGATATGGCTGATAAATATAATTCCAGTAAAATGCCAGTGAGAGAAGCACTGCATCAGCTTTGCCAGGAGGGTTATCTAATAAGCTATCCTCGCAGAGGATATGTGGTTAGTAATATAACTGAAGAAGATTTTTTTGAAGTTCAGCAGGTTCGCCTTCCACTTGAACTATTATCAGTAGACCTTGTTATTGAAAAAGCAACAGATGAGGAAATAAGAGGACTATATGATGTTTTAAGCATCCATGAGAAGGACACTATAGGGAAATCTACAAGTTCCCAGCTGCATAGTATCAACAGTGTTTTTCATTTGGAGCTTGCACGTCTGTCACAAAACAAGCGGCTTTATAGCTCCTTGAACCACCTTATTGGAGAGGTTTCAAGAGCAGGCTATCGCTTTTATTCTTCTGCAGTTTTACAGGAGAGGCATTTTCATGAACGCATAATTGATGCACTCCTTGAAAGAGATGCAGAAAAAGCAAAGTCTCTATTGGGTGAGGATTTAAAAATTACTTATTAGTTTTGAAAATTTAACCTATATATAATGCATTAAAACTTTCACATTGTAGTGGCAGGCTTCCATGCCTGCTTCTGGTAGAATCCGGGCAAAATCCCGCCAGAAGCAGGCATGGAAGCCTGCCACTACATTTTACATTTTACATTTTGCATGTGTAATTTCTTTAATGCAGCATATATGCTTGTTAACATCAATAGAATCCATATTTAAAATATGGCATACTGCATCCATACCTGATGCAAAACTCAGGATTGGATGCATTTTTTAATTATTTCTGAATAATAACATATTGACACCTGGTAAAAATATTACTATCATTGAACATATCAGATGTAATATTATAAAAATATTAATAATATTTTACGGAGGGATAACATGCATATTCTGGTAATCAATCCCGGTGCCACATCTACAAAAATTTCTATATTTCAAGACGAACAGGAAATATATAAAAAAAATATTGAGCATGCAGCTTCTGATCTTATACCCTTTGAACATGTAATAGATCAATATGAATATCGTAAGGAATTAATAATGGAAACCTTAAGGACTGCAGGCTATAAGCCCTCAGATTTTGATGCAGTGTGTGGAAGAGGAGGCCTTTTGCGTCATATTCCATCAGGAACCTATGAGGTAAATGACAAAGTACTTCATGACATATATAATCCGCCCTATGGGGAGCATGCCTCAAATCTTGGAACCATATTAGCAAAAGCCTTTGCAGATGAAGCTAATGTAAAAGCATACTTCGTCGACCCAGTATCAGTTGATGAAATGACAGAGGTAGCCCATTTCACCGGATTTGCAGGAATGGAAAGAGAAAGCTTTTTTCATGCCCTTAACCAAAAAAGTATGGCTCGCAGAGCTTCAAATGAACTTGGTAAAAACTATGAGGATTTAAATCTTATTGTTGTACATATGGGTGGAGGAGTTTCTGTAGCTGCTCATGAAAAAGGCCGTGTTGTTGACGTTTACAACGTAAAGGATGAAGGTAGCTTTTCAATGGATAGAGCAGGGAGCCTTCCTGTAAATTCCTTAATTAACTTCTGTTTCTCTGGGAAAACAAAAGCAGAGGTTAAAAAAACTCTTGGCAATCAAGCAGGTGTATTTTCATATTTAGGAACTAGAGATTTTCGAGAGGTAGAAAACAAAGCATTCTCTGGTGACAAGGAAGCAAAGTTGGTTTTTGATGCTTTAGTTTATCAGCACTGCAAGGACATTGGGGCAATGGCAGCAGTACTTAAATTCAATATAGATGCAATTGTACTTACAGGAGGAATGGCAAACAGTAAAAGGCTTTGTGCTGCTATATCTGACTATGTTGGCAAATTAGCACCTATCATAATTCTTCCAGGAGAAGAGGAGATGGGTTCTCTTGCAGAAGGTGCATTAAGAGTCCTTCGCGGGGAAGCAGCAAAGGTATATTAAAAGACACTATGTAGCTGACTTAAGCTTACAAAATAATTACTAATTTAATATAAAATATGTTTTTATACAAGGAGGTAGTCTGTATGATTTCAAAACAAATGTATGAATTGGGCAGTGTACGCTCCTGCATACGTGAACTCTTTGAGTTTTCTAAACAACGTGCAGCTGTAGTTGGCAAGGAGAATGTTTATGATTTCAGCCTAGGAAATCCAAGTATTCCTGCTCCAAAAGAGGTAGAGGAAGCTATTCGCAGCATATTAAACGAGGAGAATACTGTAGAAATTCATGGGTACTCCAGTGCTTCAGGTAGTGATTTTGTTAAGGATGCAATTGCAAATTCTATAAATAAACGACATGACATGAAGTTTTCAAAACGCAACCTTTTTATCACATGTGGTGCTGCTCCTGGTCTTATTGCTTGTTTTAAAGCTATAATTTGCAGTCCAGAAAGTGAAATAGTTTCTATTGCACCATATTTCCCAGAATACAAGTGCTTTGTTGAAGCCTCAGGAGGAAAGCTTAAGGTTGTTCCTGCAGATATAGACACCTTTCAAATCAATTTTGAAAAACTAGAAAATATGATTAACCCAAACACACAAGGTGTAATTATCAACTCCCCTAATAACCCATCAGGAGTTGTTTATACTGAAGACACTATCCGTTGCCTAGCAGATATGTTGAAGGAAAAATCATCACTGTATGGTCATCCTATATACCTGATTTCTGATGAACCTTACAGAGAACTTGTATATGGTGGTGTTAAGGTCCCCTATGTGCCTAAGTATTACAAAAACACACTTGTATGTTATTCATATAGTAAATCTCTTTCTATTCCTGGAGAACGTATAGGCTACATTCTTGTACCAGATGAAATGGAAGATTTTGAAATGGTATATGCTGCAATTGTAGGAGGTGCTAGAGCAGCTGGACATGTATGTGCTCCTACTTTATTCCAAAGAGTTATTGCTGAATGTGCTGATGTACTTCCAGATTTAGAAATCTACGAAAGAAATCGAAACCTTTTGTACAA
>JARDZI010000151.1 GCA_029240935.1 Clostridiales bacterium | reverse complement strand
CAATCTGCAGTGAAAGACCGAAGTTAAATTGAGAAAACACTATAAAATAGATGATAATAATTAATGAAAACAGCATTAAAGTAGGCCTTCTCATCAGGGCCTGAAGCAGAGTCCCCTCTTCTGCTCTTTCAAGTTTATTTTGTCTTAGCTTAGATATTTCACTCTTATCAGGTTTAGTCTCAGGAATATACAAAGCCACTAATAAAACTGAAATAAAGGTAGTAAGGGCATCACCGAGGAAAAGCCAGATTAAATAGTTCTCATATAAGAATCCTGCTAAAAGAGGACCTACAGCAAAACCAATGTTCATTGCCATATACTGAAGGGAAAAGGCTGTACTTCTCTGCTCTCCCTCTGTAATGTCTGTAATAATGGTGCTGTAAACGGGCAGAGAATAACCCCCAAGAAAATTAGATAGTATAAGAAGCACTGTCAAAATTATTGGGTCCTTTGTAAATGCACACATAATTAAAGCAATAGCTGAAGTTGTCCTAAAAATGATAAATATTTTCTTTCTTCCCATTGAATCTATTAACTTACCACCATGAGCCGAGGATATCAGTCCAACAAAGCTGTTTACCGCAACAATTATTCCTACTGTCTCTGGCCTCATGCCTATAGAGTAAGTTAAGAACATAGTTAAAAATGGTGCTACGAAATTTCCAAGGTTGTTAATGATTGAAGCAAAGAATATGATATAAACACTCATAGGCAGGTTTTTATAGGGTTTCAGTAATTTATTAAAACTCTTCATCTGTTGCCGCTCCATTCTTATTCATAGTCTATAGTTCCTCCTGTATTTAAACTGATAAGGGTACTATGTATCTTTAAATTATAGCAAAAACAATCAGTAATGGAAACATATGCCTGGCAATATTTGTTTGTGGTTTTGGTTTGGGGACGGTTAACAACTTTTTAACCTAATTGCCATATTTATTCTGTACAGTCTCATACTCTCTCAGAGCAGCTAGATAACTAGTTAACTATATAAATATTTATCTATTTTTCTTGTTAACTAGCTGTTTTGCGAAAGAAACGCCTTATAAAAATACATATCTAAACTAAAAAATCCTTGGGAGTACCAAGGATTTTTAGCTTATACATATATTTACCGATTAAAGGATTTATTAAATTGGTTTATAAAAAACAATCTACAACAACACCTGTTATTACTGCACGCAGAATATATCCCAAAGGAATACCTTACTTGCCAAAATACTTATTTTCTATTTCAAACCATAGAATTCCTCTTGTCTATAGCCAAGGTAGCTATCTGTCTTATCATCTACAGGTGTTATTTCCACCATACACAAGTGATTGCAGGGTATGGAAAGCTCCACTTCATAGATTCCGTTTTGTTCAGATAGTTTTGCATCTGTCTGAAGTGGTTTAGCTGATGCCTGCAGTATTTTCAACTGTTTCTTGTCCAGGCTGCGTGGCTTGCCCATGTTGCTCCAAGTCTGCATTGGATTTGCATGTGAGCCTCCTACCTCCTGTTTAACGAGCAGTGCTTGTATTCCTATTGAAGGCAGGGAGAGCTTATAGCTTTCATCAGGCGACGGATTATCATCCCTCATATCATGCCAGTTCCAGCCGATTATTACATACTTGTCCCCATCCTTTGTGACAATAAGATGCTCATCACGGTAAAGCAGTTCCCTTCCTGCTTTGGAGAAAAACTCAAAGGTGTAGAAGGTTGGCTTCTTAATTGAATTAAGTGCAACAAGGCCAAAGCCACCATGGAATATGGACTTTGGAACATCCGTTTCCTCAAACACATCGCTGAAGGTCCAATAGGAGTAGGAGTCTGCATACTCTCCTGCTTCGCTTAGTATGCGGGCAATAAATGCCGCATTGAAGGTAGTATCGTGCACCGGACATATTGGAGAGTAGGAGCTGTTAAACTCAGTTATGTGCAGAGGCATGTCTGCAATTTCCGAATAATCAGCCATGATTTTGCGAGTCTCCTTAAGCTCTTCAATCATAAAGGTAGGCTCATGCATAACATGATGAGTATAGTGCCCTAATTGTGTTGGCTCCTTGGCAGTATAACAGTGGCGAGTTATGAAGTCTAGTGGAAGCTTGTGCTTTATGCAGTATTCAAAAAACGATCTCAGCCAGCGCTCAGTATCAACTCCGCAGATTGCAGGTCCGCCAACCTGGATACGTGGGTCAGCCTTCTTTACAGCAGCTGCGGAATATTCATAAAGCTTAAAATACTCCTCCATGCTTCCTGCCCAGAAAGGTATATTAGGTTCATTCCAAACCTCTACTGGCCAGCTTACTACTTCTTCCCTTCCATACCTTTCGATGAGGTGGTTTAAGGTTGCTGTTATAAGCTCTGCCCATTTTTCGTAGGAGGAGGGTGGCGTCACATTGCCTTTCCAATAGAATACCGTCTGTTCACCGCTTTTCAGCTTTTCAGGCATGAACCCAAGCTCCAGAAATGGTCTTATGCCATTTTCCATATAGGAGTCCATAACACGATCAAGATAGGTAAAATTGTAAAAAGTGCTTGTCTCACCGTCCATAGCATATTCACGATATATACCCATGTCATCGCAGAACAGTCCATGGCCGCGGATATAGCGGAATTGTATAGCCTCTTGAACCATTTTTAAATGGTCGGTGTATTCCTTTTGAAGCGCCAGCCCCATTCTCCCTGTTCCTACGCAAAATACCGCATTATTTTTAAAAGGTCTGCCAAAAGCAGGTATATGAATGTTTTTTATCATCCTAAATCCCCCTTCATATTTACTATAGAAAACCTATATCTTCACATTTCAGTGTACATCCCTTCATCTGAAAATGCTGGCAATATGTTAACCTAATATAGACATATATTGCTATGCGTGCTATATTTTAATTAAGTTAATTTAGCGCGCTAATAGTCGTGGAAAATGATTGGGGGATCTTATGTATCCATTCTTTGAAGAAAAAAACTCTGGCAATCAAAGCTTTTTCAGCTCATCTGTTTTTGAAAACTTCAGCTTTCCTCCTCACCTGCATCCATATGTGGAAATAGTATATGTGGTTGAAGGCACTATGGAGGTTACAGTAAACGGACATGCAGTTATTCATAATGCTGGCGATGTTTGTGTATGTTTTCCTAACGATATACACGGTTATACTAATAAAGACTACTCAAAGATCCAGCTGCTTATTTTTTCACCTGAAATCATCAGTAGTTACTTTAGCAAGCGAATGAATACTACGCTGGAAAATCCGTTTTTACCGAGTACTTTAATCAATGGAGAGATAAGTTCTCTTTTCTTTAATCTGCATGATGAATTTAACAAAAACAATAATGAATATGTTATTAAAGGTTTTTTATATACAATATTAGGCAAGCTTGATGCTTTTTTCACTCTGAAAAAAAGCAGCCTTTCCTATAGCAATACAACTCAAACTCTGTTGAAGTATATAGAAGGGCATTATCTTGAAAATATTACATTGGAGAGTACAGCAAAGCATTTAGGCTTTAGCAAGTACTATCTTTCCAGAATTTTTTCTAATAAAATTGGTTATCAATTCAAGGATTACTTGAACAGGCTTCGAATCAGTAAAGCTCAGCAGCTGCTTAGCGGTACAGATATGACAGTTACAAACATAGCTTTAGAATGCGGCTTTGAGAGCCAAAGAAACTTTAACAGAACATTTAAAGAGCTTACTTCATTTACTCCTACAGAATTTAGGGACAAAGAGTCCAGGGAAAAAGATTGTGCGGAATGAACAATGAGGGCTGTATCAAAAGACTTTAACCTGCCGCGTGTTATTTAAAATCTAGGAAGCTAGAGCATCACAAAGAGGTTCTAAGATTATTAATTTGCATAAAACAAAGAGTTTTGGTTAATGTCGTGCCTCGAACCAACAACTCTAATGTTTTATACAAATTAATAATCAAGAACCTCTAATTGTTTGCACTAATACTTCTACGATTTTAAATAACACGCTAGGTTTTGTCTTTTGCTACAGCCCTCATTTACAATTCACGTAAACAATCTATTTCTTATTTAACTTCTAGAGTAACTATAGACATAGCTGGAAGCTTAACCTTTAGCTTACCTTCCGCAATTGCAGCGCCATCGAAGTCCTTTATAGTTACTCTTTCAGGATCTTCAAAGGTATTGTGTGCATTCATCTTGTCTGCAGTTAGAACAGTTCCTGTTACACTTGCTTTATCAGTTCCTCTAAGCTCACATTCAACCTCTGCAAATTCATTTGGACTCAAGTTACACAAGGAAATATGTATCTTTCCTTCAGAGTCCACGGAAGCTGTTGCAGTTACCTGAGGCAGACTTTCATCTCCAAGGGTATACTTCGGAGATCTAATATCTAACTCCAGAAGCTCAGCATCCTGATGCACTGTATACATCTTAAAGGCATGGTAGGTTGGGGTTAGCACCATCTTTGAGCCTTCAGTGAGAATTACAGCTTGAAGAACATTGATAGTCTGTGCTATATTAGCCATCTGAACTCTATCGCAATGATTATTAAATATATTAAAGTTTATGCCAGCAACAAGTGCATCTCTAACAGTATTTTGTTGATACAAGAATCCTGGATTAGTTCCTGGCTCCACATCAAACCAGGTTCCCCATTCGTCTACAATTAATGCTACTCTCTTATCAGAATCATATTTATCCATAACAGTTGAGTGCTTTGTAATGATCTCATCCATATGCAGGGCTTTTTTCATGGTCACAAACCATTCATTTTCCTCAAAGGAGGTAGCCGAGCCTTTTTTAGCCCAAGTTCCAGGTACTGTATAGTGATGAAGGCTTAGTCCATCCATAAACCTTCCTGCTTCTCTCATCAAAACCTCTGTCCAGTTATAGTCCTCACCCGCTGGTCCGCAGGCAACCTTATAAACCTTATTATCACCGAAGTTTCTAACATAAGCAGCATATCTGCGGTATAAGTCAGCGTAATACTCCGGTCGCATGTTTCCACCACATCCCCAGCTTTCGTTCCCTACCCCAAAATATGTAAGCTTCCATGGTTCTTTTCTTCCATTTGCTGCTCTAAGATTTGCCATAGGAGACTCGCCGTCAAAGGTCATGTATTCAACCCATTCTCTCATTTCCTGCACTGTGCCGCTTCCAACATTACCGCATATGTAAGGTTCTGTTTCCAAAAGTTCGCAAAGCTCAAAAAACTCATGAGTACCGAAATGGTTATTCTCAACCACTCCGCCCCAGTGTACATTTATCATCTTTGGTCTGGATTCAGCTGGACCAATCCCATCCTTCCAGTGATATTCATCAGCGAAGCAGCCGCCTGGCCATCTTAAAACTGGAATCTTCAACTCTTTAAGTGCCTCTACTACGTCCTTGCGTATTCCATTAATATTAGGTATGTCTGAATCCTTGCCTACCCAGAAACCGCCATATATGCACCTACCTAGGTGCTCTGCGAAATTGCCGTAAATATTTTTATTTATTTTACCCTTTTTTAAATCTGCATTGATGATTATATTTGCCATAATAAATCTCCTTTGTAGTAATATTTATATTTATAGATTTTTATTTCACAATAACATTGGTTTCTACTTTTGCAAGCATCTTATTCAAGTCCTTGTATTCCGGTAAATCCAGTACTGGATACCCATCAATATCAAAGTGAACACGTCGTATGCCGCTTGATCTTGGCCCTTCAACACCAGGTCTTGCATGATAAGTGTTCCAAACGGTTCCGTTATCATCTATTACATAGGCGTTATGGCCTGGTCCATATTCCCCTGGTATGCTTCTAGAAGTCAGCAGAGGATAATTTGTCTTTGTCCAGCTTTCCGGATTTAGTAAATCTGAATCTTTATCAGCAGTCAGAAGCCCCACAACATAGGTTGAATCTATGAGTGCACTGGAGAAGGTTAGAAATAACTTTCCATCTCTGAAAAGCGCAAATGGCCCTTCATCAACGAACACATGATTATTTGCCCAGCCATAATCCGGCTTTGTAATAACCACTGGATCAGTTATTAGCTTCCATGGTTCCTTTGGATCAACCTTTGCAATATAAACCCACGCACCTTGGTCTACAGGCAGGAACTGGCGCTGGGACCAGGCCGCATAATACTCTCCGTTAACCTCAAAGTTTGTCATGTCAAGAGATATTGTCTTTCCTGCTTCACATAAATATGTACCATCTTTTTTCAGAACACGCTGAGGCCTTGACCAGTCTGCTGCACACATTGGGTTGCCGCCTTTTCTAAGCTTCATTACATGAGACTCTTCATAGAAGAATGCTCCTGGTGTAGCACCATGGAAAAGATATAGCTCATCTTCTATCACGTGAAATTCCGGTGCCCAAAGCAGCCCTCCAATACCCTCATAAGTATTGGAATCAAGTATTAACGCTTCTTTTGCATTAATCAAGCCAGGAATACTATCTGCTTCCCTCATATATAAGGTGTGATTGCCGTCAGCATCGTTAGTTGCAATAAAATAGTACTTTCCGTTCCATTTTGCAATACATGGATCTGCTCGATTAATAGCTACTGGAAATACGTAATGATCCTGATGGACAGTACCCTTTATACGGTAAGTCCCTGGTTTGTCCCATTCCACCCCTGCAGCATCCCAATCTATGAGCTTTGTATCTGTAGTTCCATCGCTGTAAACAGCAGTAGCTTTAACGTTTTTTAGTTCCTCTTCCGATACTGCACATACACTTTCAGGAACTTCTATTTTAATATTTGTTGGTACAGTAAGCCTACAAACAAGCCTTTGTACAACTTCCTGTGATACTCTTATAACATTTCTATGCACTATTCCCTCAATACCTGCATACACAGGTTCTATAACAAAAGCTTTTGCCTTTTCCGGAACCGATGCACTGGTTAACTCGCTAATATCAACAATGAGGTTTTTATAGTAGTTTCCGTTTTCGTCGCTCCATGTGATAACATAAGTATTCTTATCTTTATGGTAATGACAGGATACATCATCTACATAAGTATCTGTCTTAAGATCAATTAACCCAACTTCCTTGTACTGCAAAAGATCTAAGGAAGTAAATAATATTATTTTACCTTTGCTCTGCATGTCGTTTTCCCCATAGGGCTCTGTGCGAACAGCAACGACCCCAAAACTACCGTCTGACATATAGAAAATAAATGGATTCTTCAGGCTCTTTGCATTAAGAGTTCCATCTTCATTTTCTGTTGCCTTTGCAAATAAAACTCCGGAATTGTGATTTAAGTCTCTAAAATATTTTCCATCCTCACTGTATGCAAGATGCATGCTGTAGGCCAGTTTAGGTGAATAAATTAGCTCTTCCTGAGGCAGCCTTGTATAGCAAAGTACATAACTTGAACTTTTCGTGATTTCTGATGTCATTACAATCTTTCCTCCTCCATTAGTAAATATCTTAATTCTAATAATCTTCACTAGATAAATATATTGCCCTGGAGAACCTCTTGTTTTCATCTTCTATACTACATTTATTTAGGAAAAAAGGCTGGCAATATATTAACTTAATATAGACATATATTGCAGTACATGTTTATAAAATGCAAAACTAATGAATAAATGTAGAAAGCACTCTATTCATTAGTTTTATTGCTGCAATTATATTAAATTTTGTTATATCTTTTATCCCTTGACACTTCCCAGCACAATACCCTTAACAAAGAATTTTTGTAGGAAAGGATATACGAGAATAATAGGAAGCGAACCTAGGAATATCTGAGCCGCCCTTAGTGTCTTGTCTGATATGGAAGCAAGTTCCTGTATTTCTTCCCTGGTCATCATACTATAACTTCTTTGCACAACAATTGTTTGTATATAGCTCTGAAGCGGATAATTTTGAGGTTTATTCATTAGAATAAGACCATCAAACCAGCTGTTCCAGTGACCTACCATTGCAAACAGAGCAATTGTTGCAAGAGCAGGAGTAGAAACAGGCACATATACCTTCCATAATGTCGTCCAGTGTCCTGCTCCATCTATAAATGCAGCCTCGCACAGTTCCTTTGGTACTTGTCTAAAGAAATTCAAAAGTAGAATGACACTAAAGACAGGCACTGCACCTGGAAGAACCAGGGCCCATATTTTATCAAGCAGTCCTAATTGCTTAATTACCATATACCAAGGAATCAATCCTCCACCAAACAACATTGTAATGAAGAATATCCAAGTATAAAGTGAACGATACTTAAATTCATTTGTTTCCTTTGATAGCGGATAAGCTATCATTATTGTAAGTAAAAGATTAATTCCAGTTCCAAGTACTACACGTTTTACCGTTAC
>JARDZI010000150.1 GCA_029240935.1 Clostridiales bacterium | reverse complement strand
TCGTCATGGATTTTGGACAGATGAACTCGGTGTTTCTGTCCTATGGCACAACGGTGGGACACTTGGAAGTTCATCATGGTTTGCATTTGATCCAGAATCCGGTACAGGCATGATAATTCTTACCAATCAGAGTGGCGAGTCGGTTTACAACTGTGGTCTTCTGCCCTTGGTTTTTGGAAAATATGAGCCTGGAACAGGTGCAATGACTAAAAAGAATATTTCAGGTATGTACGTACCCTCAAGAACCTGCTTCAAAGGCTACGGAAAGCTCTACAGCTTGATTTCCCTTATGAGATTTGTTAAAAATAGTGAGGGGGACGGATATTCGGTTCCTGGAACTAATTTCACAGTCACAGGTGTCGGCACAGACTCATATCTGATAGACATGGGTGGTTTGAAGCAGTATATAATTTATTCCTCAACAGGTGAAGATGGACATACAGTCCTACAGATGCCTGGTTCAGACTATATTGAAGTGAATGGTTATGGTGTAATAGCAAAATATGTACTACTGGTCTTATTAATGCTAGCTGCACTTTACGGATTTTTTGCACTAATTATAAGTTTCATTGGCTTCCTAAGGCACAAAAAGTCTTTGGGAATAATAGGAAAATATCGCACCATTGTAAATACCTCCATCATTACTGTGTTAATGATGTTTGTCTATATAGCTGTAAAGCTATTTTCCAAGTCTCCATTGCTTAAGGATGTTTTATGGAGCATCCTACTGAATGGAGTCCTTGCTCTGTTTCCTGTGGCCTACGCTGCCATTCTTGCTGCAAAGTGGAAAAAACTCGACTGTACAAGGAGGTCGAAGAGAAAGCTGATTATGACTAGTATCGCTGGTTTAATCATGACAATTAACGTTATTTTCTGGGAGGTATATAAATTTTGGTAATATGTACATACTGTACAACATTTATTTCTGTAGGTGTAGCCCTTTAGGGAGAGCTTCACTAATGTGATTTTAAATAAGACTTAAATATACCATAATTAACTGAAAACATAAGGAACACCAGCTGGTGTTCCTTTATTCTTCAATTATATTTGCAAATATCCCATAATTTTAACCGCAAATCCTAAGCTTCTTTTCATTTATACAAAGGCTTAGAAGCATTTTTTTTATGCCACTATTATTAAAATCTACAACAATAGTATCTTTTTCTATAGAAATTACTTTACCATATCCAAAGCTCGTGTGGTAAACATTGTTGCCAGGATTGATATTTATGTTTAAAGGGTTTGGCGCTACCATGGAGGATTCAAAATCCTTTAAAATTATTCTTCCAACCCCACCATTAGCCTCCATAATTTTTCTTATAGCCTTTATAAAATCAGAGATTTGAGTAAACTGTCCATTCCAGCTTTTTATATCAAATATATAAAGATTGTTTTTAGCCCTTGTCATTCCAACATAGAAGAGTCTCCTCTCCTCCTCATAATCATCGCTTTCAGGTAAAATTCCAGGTTCTATTTGGCTTTCACAATAGGGGAACACACCATTTATTGCATCAACAATAAAGCAGGTATCAAATTCAAGACCCTTTGCTGAGTGAATTGTGGTCAGAGTCACTGCATCTTTGTTTTTGTTATATTTAGACTCCTCCATAAGTGTTTCAATATCCTGTATTCTAATCATAAACTGAGCAATTGAAGAAGTATTATCTGCTATAGACTCTAGTGCAGCAAGAACCATTTCATAGGACTGAATGGATTCCCCCTTATCACTAGAGCTTTTATTAAGATAATCCTTATACCCAAGCTGATATAGAATATAGTTAATTGCCCTGTTAGGTGATTTGTATGAAAGTTCCTTAAACCTACCCTCAAATTCCCTAAACTTATCCTTTTGCCATTTTGAAAGTTGAGGGCATTTCCTTACTCCATCAAAAACTGATACATTTTCTTCAAGGGATTTGATATAAGAAATAACCTCCTTTGAAAGATATGAATTAACCTTAAAGTATATCCTCTCAAAGGAATCCCTATCAAATTTATTAAGAGAAACGCTTAGTATAGCTAAAACATCCTGGGTTACCCTATACTTCAAGAGTCCTCCCTTGCTGTCCTTCATATAAAACTTGATTCCCCTTCTATCAAATGCATCTACAAGTGGAACTGCTGATAGGTTATTTCTATATAGTATTGCCCCAACCTTCTTACTTTGGAGCTTATTAAGCCTTTGAATTATTAGCTCAAGCTGTTCTTTTTCATCCTCAACCTCTACAACCTCTTGCCTTCCACCAGCTTCCCTGTCACTTTTCAAATTCTTATTATATCTCTTTTCATTTGCTTTAATAAACTTGTCTGCAAGCCTTACAATATTTTCAGTTGAACGAAAGTTTTGCTCCATAAAGTATAGTTTTGCTCCGTTATAGGTGGATGAAAAATTAAGCATCTGACTGGGGTCTGCTGCTCTGAATCCATAGATACTCTGATCATCATCCCCAACCATATATATGTTATTTCGAGGACTTGCAATAAGCTCAATTACTTTATTTTGAACAAGGCTTGAGTCCTGGGCTTCATCCACTAATATATATTTATATCGATTTCTATAAAATTCTAAGAGACTTGAATTTTCATTAAGAATTTTATAGGATAGAGTCAGCATATCATCATAATCTATATAGCCATGCCTGCTTTTTTCCTCATTATATTTCTTATAAATTTCATCAAAATTATTTATACTACTATCCTTATAGGTTTCTATATCAAGCATTGCATTTTTAACATAGCCTATTTTATTAACAAGCTCCTCATATGCATCCTCACCTATATATTCATTGTTTATTTCTCTATAAATACCCTTAAGCATTGAGACTTTGTTTATTCTATCCTTCATGTCCTCAATTATTTTATACTTCTTCCCTGTTATATTCTCATAATTTCGGATAACTGAAAGAGCAAAGCTGTGAATGGTAGAGAAGGTAATACCCTCTGGAGCAATATCAGAAAATAACTCCCTATACCTTTCCTTCATATCACTAGCTGATGCTCTGCTAAATGTAAGGCAGAGTATACTTTTAGGGTCAACGCCATGAATGGAGGTTAGTATTGCAAGCCTTGTAATTAGTACCGTAGTCTTGCCCGCTCCAGGCACTGCCAGTACCAGGCATGGTCCATCCTTGTGTACTGCAGCATCTCTTTGCTGCTGGTTTAATTTAATATTATGTTTATCCTTTAAGTGCTTAAAAAATTTATCGTACATTTCATCACCCTGTCAATTTTATTGAAATTTTTTATTCTTCTATATAATAGCCATTATAACATGGTTTAAAACAGTTTTTAAATTTAACTTACTTTCAAAGTCTTAATCTGAGAGGATTTCTCATCCTTTTAATAGATAATATAGGACGGATGGGTCTTAGGGTGACACCTGTAGCGTTCGCCGCCTAGGTTGAACCGGGGGCATTGACAGCAATGATAGAAATCACATCATCCAACAAAATCCTGCTACTTGCAAAGGTCCTGTCTGCTGTGGGCAGCAGACGCTACAAGCAGCACTAATAGGTCGTAAAACCCCACATATGTGATATCTGATGTGGCTGTCACCATTGGGGGTGGACTGCACTTTACGTCGCATTACCACACAGCTGTGACACATTAATTGTGTGTAGCCTCTAATTGCAATTTAAAGTATAATATCCTTAAGAGTTAGATTTGTTAAACAAATAAAATTTACAGTAGAAGGTGAATAAAATGCTTGAAAGCTTATATAAAACACTATTAGCCAAGGTTAATGAGGGTAACAAATGTGTAATGTTAACTTATCTTAATTCACAAAGCAGTAAGAATGGTTCTATTTCTGAGAAAATAATTTTAACTGAGGATGAAATTGAAAAAAAGTCATTACCTCTTAATGATGATGTTTATGAGAAGATTTGTCTTTCTTTTAATACTGGAAAACCTCAAACAGTTAATATAGAACAAAATAAAACCATTTTAATAGAGCCCTTCCTCCCTAAACCTCGTTTAATTATATTTGGTGGAGGACACGTCTCTAAACCTTTATCAGAATTTGCATCAAGAGTTGGCTTTTCTGTTACATTGGTAGATGATAGACCATTTTTCGCAAACACAGCTCGTTTCCCTGAAGCTGAAAGGGTTATTTGTGAAGCCTTTGAGAAATCCTTTGACTTAATTAATTTAAGAAAATCTGATTTTGTGGTTATTGTTACAAGAGGCCATAGATATGATGATATAGTTTTACGTGAAGTTCTAGAGCATAACCTTAGTTATGTTGGTATGATAGGTTCAAAACGTAAAGTTAGGGGTATGAAAGAGGAATTATTAAATGATGGTTATTCAAAGGAGAAGCTTGATTCAATTGTTGCCCCTATAGGCTTAGATATAAACTCAATAACCCCAGATGAAATAGGTATTTCAATAGTTGCACAGCTTATAAGTTATAAAAACAGGGTTAATGTTAAGGAATCTGGTGAAAAATTTAACTTCCCTGAGTTCGATATAGAAGTAGCAGAAAAAATATCTGAAGAATCTTCAATACCTAAAGCCCTTATAACTATACTTTCCTCAAAGGGATCTGTTCCTAGAAAGGCAGGCGCTAAAATGGTGGCTTACTATGATGGTCGAACCATCGGAAGCATTGGTGGAGGCTGCAGTGAAGCAGAAGTTATAACTAAGGCAAGGGACCTTATGCAGGATAAGGGATTTTTGATTGAACATGTAGACTTAACAGGCGAAGTAGCTGAAACTGAAGGTATGGCATGCGGAGGAACTTTAGAAGTTCTTGTGGAGGTATTTTAAGTTTCTTATAAAACAAGAATGGGTTATCCCAGAATGCTTTTTTAGTAATTTTCAAAAACCCCCGACAATACATTTATGTACTGTCGGGGGTTCATTAATAGAGGTCAAACATAACATTTATAATCTATTATTTATTAAATTTACCTACACATCATATTTTTATTAATAATGTTTAATATGTCTCTATTATTAGTTATAACCCTTGGAATTTTAATTTGATTTTTTGATATTCCTTTATTTAATAAAGATTCCTTTACTAAATTAAAAGTATTTGGTGATAAAAGCATTGCTTTTACCATACCTAATCTCTTATTATACCTAGCTCTATCATAGGCTAAATTTGAATTTCTAATTTCACTATCTAATGTTTCCTCTAATAATTCAACCTTATAATTAGATATATTATTTTTAAATTCAAAATAAAAAACATATCTTCCAGGTGTAATTGAATTATCAGGTAATGTAGTATAATCTACTAAGTTTAAATTTAACTTTCTTATTGTACTTCTTAATGCATTAGTCAAATGTTCTTCATTAGTCTTTTCTGACACCATATTCAATACTTGATTCTTCCTATATAAAAACTCAATTTCTGGACAATTATTATAAAAGTCAACCACCTTAATAACATCACCAATTCTATATCTATAAAGACCTGCATAATTAGTAAGAACTATTTCATATTTTTTTCCTATTTTTAACTCATCTAAACAAAGTGTATGTTCACATTCATCATTCCCTTTTTCAATAGAAATAAATTCATAAAAAGCAGTATCAGGAATGATTACATATCTTATCTTATAACCATAGGGATTAATTCCAATCATAGCTTCAGTAGAAGCATAGGCTGGAGAGTAAATAGGCAATGAATCAGTATAATAATTTACTTTATCATCATATATAGAAAAGTTAGCTCCAGTTACTGTGGCAATATATAATAAATTCGGCCATACTCTGTTGCTTATGCCCTTAAACCCCTTTTTAAACTCAACCTCTAATTGGTTAGCTCTACTGGCATCTGGAGAAAGAAGTTTATTTAAATTCCTTCTAGTATTTTCATCAATGCTTAAATTGTTGCTTATACGTCCTCTTCTTATATCCTTCACCATGTCTTGATGTTTATCCTCTAAGGTTCTAAATAGATCTAAGATATTAGAAATAAAAACTCCACTTATATATGAAAGTCTACTTTCTTTCAACCCAAATAGTAGATGAAGATAAAGAGCAGCTTCCTTATCTTTTATCTCCATAACTTCTATTGGTGAGGTATACAAATATGGTAAAATGCGCCTTATACCATTCATTCCTCCAGAAGTAGCCGAGCATATTGGGACTCCTCCCTTAGTATAAGTTGTCCTAACTATATCAGCTACCATTAGGCCCTTTCCGTAATTCCAATTTTCTTTAAAGTTATCATAGGAAAATTTATTAGTAAGCAATGCCATATACTTTGAAGCAATCCTTCTACTACTTTTAGTAGAGGGAATTAACTTTTGTTTTCCCGTCGTTCCTGATGTATGACCAAAGTACTCTACGTTTTCACTTGTTAAAATATTACTTTCTCCATTTGACATTCGACTTATATAATCTTCATAATATCCATAGTCAGTTAATGGAACTTGTTTTTTGAAATTCTCTATGGACTTAATATCTTGGAAATTAAACCTAATTCCAATTTCACTTTTACTATTTGCCCTCAATATTTTAAATAGTACTTCTTCGTTTACTATTCTGCAGTTTTTAGTTTGTCTGTTAAACTTTTTTTCAACTATTCCTCCACCCTCTATAGCGATTCTATAAAGTGCTTTACTTATTATGCTCGTAATAATACACTTCCAAGTATTTCTCTGTAATTAGTATATTAAAAAAACTAGAATATGGTTATATAATTGATATGTGAAAAAAGTTTTATTTTTTTCAGGAAAAGATTCTCAACATAATTACTGGTTATTACTATTATTTACTTCAATTAAATAGACTGAGGATGCCTCCTAAACTTGGCATGTGGTTGAACTATGGAAGTATTTCCAGAGGTTTTTTAATACATTATTTATATTGATAATAAGCTTATAATCATATATAATTGATATGCAAATATTAGGAGGTGTTGTAATTGAAAATCATTATCGATATGAGCAAGTTTACTAACAAAGGGCTCAGTTTGTCTAAAAATTTATGTTATGTAAACTTGAATGTTAGATTATCAATAACATCTCAGAGAGTATGGATTTTGTAAAATGACATTATTATGTACATTTAATACTAAAATTTTTACCCTCCATGTTATTGGTAGTATTAACAGAAATATGGAGGTTTTATTATGAAAAAATTATTTAAAAATAGAAATCTTATTATCTTCTTAGTAGGTACCTTTATTTCAGGTATTGGAACCAGGCTTGATACCATAGCTCTGACTGATAAAATATTTCAACTTACTGGCAGTAACTTTAGCATAAGTATGGTTTTTATACTTGAGGGACTTCCAATGCTTTTCCTTGGAGTAATTGCAGGAAACTTTGTAGATAAACAAAATAAAAAACATCTATTTATTATTATAAATATAGTTTTTGCTTTAACAGCTCTGGTTTTAGGAGCAGCATCTTCTCCTATTACCCTTTATGGAACAATATTAGTAAATGGCATAATTAATACAATTTACCTTCCTACATTAGTAGCATTAATGCCATTACTTGTTGACAGGGAAGACTTAGCAGAGGCTAATGGTCTTAAGGTATCAATAAGTGGAGTTATTTCAATAATAGGATATGCAATTGCTGGTATGATTGTTGCATATGCAGGAAGCTCTCTAGCTTTCATCATCGATAGTGTATCATTTATGTTCATAGCTTTAATTAGCTTGTTGCTTAGAGTAAAAAAGACTGAGGCTAAAGAAAAAACTGCGGCAAGTCCTTCATCAATAAAGCTTGATATACGGGAAGGATGGAATTTTATTAAAAGTAATACCTACGTTAAGTATATGTTCTTTTTAGATGTTCTTACCAGGTTTATTATTGCAATGCAGATACCTTTAACCTTTGTATTTATAGAAAATTATCTAGGTGGACAGTTGTTACTTGCAAAAAGGTCTGGTTTAATATTTTCCGCTGCTGGAGTTGGTACACTTATTGGTGGATTTTTAATTGGAAAATTTAAAAAGTACAATCAGATTAGGTTGCTTTCTGTAACACTTTTATGTGATGGTATTGTTGTTTCCCTGTTTGCATTGAACCGAAGCTTCCCAGTTTCCCTAGTGCTATATGGAGTTTTGGGTATTATTGGTGCCTTTATGGGAACTCTCCTTGTAACAGTAATCCAAAAGCATACACCTGAAAATATTTTAGGAAGAGTTTCTGGGTTTATTAATACAATAGCTGAACCCCTAAGTGTTATATCTATTATAATTGGAGGCACTGCTTCAAACTTTGTTGAAGTAAAATATATTTTCATTTTATGTGCTTGTTCTGAGATTATAACCGCATTATATTTCTTGAA
>JARDZI010000149.1 GCA_029240935.1 Clostridiales bacterium | reverse complement strand
TGTTGAATTATAACAAATAAGATAGAAATTAAAAATAGCAATGGGAATTTTTTCACAGTAATTACTCCTTTAGGAAAACCATTATTATTTTATGATAACCATTACTTTTTCTACTCTAGAAAAGTTTACTACTGGTTTTATATATGCTGATTTTACGAGATTTGGCTTCTCATCCTCAATTCTTTCTATAAACCCTATTAATATATCCTGGGGAACAACACTGTTTTCATTATTTAAAATATTTGATGTTACAACAGCATCTCCCACATTAGCTTTTGTATCAATAGGTAAAATTGTAATTTTACATTCACTCTTAGAACCATTTGAGCTAACACCAGTTAACATTCCAATCTCACCTGTTGATGATATCTTAATTGGTATATTTGCCTTTTCATCTATAATGGTTATTACCTTAGAAGTTGAATTTGTTGTCTCAATTACTCTTCCTATTAATCCCTGGCTGTTTATAACATATTGATCCTTATGGACCCCATCTGATTCTCCCACGTCAAGCAAAATAATATTAAACCAATTATCTCCTACCTTGCCAATTACATTTGCACCCTTCAGTGTTAGTTCTGGATGGGAATTTTTAAATTTTAGCATATTGTTTATTTCCTCATTTTCTCTTTTAAAGCTATCATATCCAACTAATTTTTGACGTAATTCCTCTACTTCAAGCTTTAGTTGAGTATTTTCCTTTCTAGTTGAGGAAATAGAAGTAATAAAGTAAAATATATTGCTTATTCTTTGCCCAGCAATGTAAAAATATTTTTGCACAGGAGCAATAGTTGCAGTTATTGCCTCTTGTATTGTTCCTGTATTACCCTTTTTACTAGCAGTAAAGCCAACAAATATTGTAAATGCAAGACAAAGAACAAGTACTATTGTTAGTAACTTGTTCTTTAAAAAATCCATCTAATCCCTTCCCTCTATCTGGATCTCTTAGGTAAACCATAGCCTCTTCCAGAACCTAATTTATCTATTTGCTCCAGTGACTTACCAGCACCAATAGCAACACAGTCAAGTGGATTTTCAGCAATATGCACTGGCATATGCGTTTCCTGATTTATAAGCTTGTCAAGTCCATGTAAGTATGCACCACCACCAGTAAGCATAATACCCTTATCCATTATGTCCGATGCAAGCTCTGGAGGTGTTTTTTCAAGTGTTGATTTAATTGCATCAATTATTGCTGATATTGGTTCTCCTAAAGCCTCTCTTATTTCCTCAGAGGATACTGTTATAATCTTTGGAAGTCCACTGATTAAATCACGGCCTTTTATGTTTATTGTTTTCTCCTCATCCTCAGGGAAGGCAGAGCCAACTTCAAGCTTAACCTGTTCAGATGTTCTTTCACCTATCATTAGACTATATTCTTTTTTAATATAGCTTATGATAGATTGATCAAGTTCATCACCTGCTATTCTAAGAGATTTACTTGTTACTATGCCTCCTAGAGATATAACTGCAACCTCAGTTGTACCTCCTCCAATATCAACAATCATACTTCCTGTTGGCTCATTTACTGGTAAGCCTGCTCCTACAGCTGCAGCCATTGGTTCCTCCATTAGGTATACTTCTCTGGCTCCAGCCTGTTTTGTAGCTTCTTCTATAGCTCTTCTTTCTACCTCAGTAACACCTGAAGGAAAGCAAACTACAATTCTTGGGCTGAGTCTAACAAAGGAACTAGAATTTGCTACCTTTCTAATGAACATTTTAAGCATAGTCTGAGTAACATCAAAATCAGCAATTACTCCATCACGCATTGGGCGAATTGCTACAATATTTCCAGGAGTTCTACCAATCATTTCCTTAGCCTCATCTCCAACTGCAAGTACTGTCTTAACAGTATCATTTTTTATAGCAACAACAGAGGGCTCTCTGAGAATTATTCCCTTACCTCTTAAATAAATCAATGTATTAGCTGTACCTAAATCAATACCCATATCCTTTGAAAATCCAAATAGTGACATTTTGTTTTCTCCTTTCAAGTTGTTTACAACTATGCTTTATCATAGTATTCCTTTTTCTTTAAGGCTTATATAACAGCCATCTCCAATAATAACGTGATCTAACAAATCAATGCCTACGAGTTTCCCTACTTCAAAAAGGCGCCTTGTAATATTTATGTCCTCTTGACTTGAAGTTGGATCACCTGAAGGGTGATTATGACATATAATTATTGCAGCACTGCTTCTTCGTATTGCTTCAGAGTATATTTCTCTTGGATGCACAACTGAAGCATTTAAACTTCCCATGGATAAATCCTGGACATCAATAACAATATTTTTAGTATTTAAAAATATTACCTTTAAATGTTCCTTCTTTAAATATCTCATTTCTTCCATAACTAAATCAGCAATATCCTCTGGGCTGCTTATTTTTATTTTATTATCATTTCTGTAATTCCTCAATCTTTTACCAAGTTCTACTGCTGCCTTAATTTGAGAAGCCTTTGCATTCCCAATTCCTTTTACTTGACTTAATTCTTGAATTGTACATGTTGAAAGAAATTTTAATCCTTCCTTATTGCTAATTAATAACCTAGTAGCCATATCTATGGCAGTTTCTGATTTAGTTCCTGTTCTAAGAATTATAGCAAGCAATTCAGAATTTGACAATGCTTCAGAGCCATATTTAATGAGTCTCTCTCTTGGTCTATCCTCCCTGGGTATATCTTTAATAGTAAACCTTTCGCTTTGCACATTACACATCCTTTGCTAAAAGATTTACCCCCATTTCCCTTAATCCATTATATAGTTTGTAAATTGGTAATCCCACAACATTAAAATAACATCCTTCAATTCTCTTAACAAACAATCCTCCAAATCCCTGAATACCATATGCACCAGCCTTATCTAATGGTTCACCAGTGCTTACATAACTCCAAATTTCTTCATCGGATAGTTCTTTGAAAAATACACTTGTAACTTCATAGTCAGTATATATTTTATTTAGGTCTCTTGATAATAGACATATTCCAGTTATAACATCATGTTTTCTGCCACTTAAGCTCCTTAACATAGTGTAAGCAGCATCCTTTGTATGAGGCTTTCCTAATACACTATTATCAACAAATACCATAGTATCAGCTGCTAGAATCAAATTTCCTGATTTGACCCTTGAACTAACCTCTAATGCTTTATTTCGGGCAATATAACATACTAACTCTTCAGGTAATTTATTTACTATCACCTCTTTATAATTTGATGGAATAATATCAAATTCTAGTCCTAAGTTTTTCAAAATCTCAATTCTTCTTGGTGAAGAAGAAGCAAGAATTATTTTTTCCATAAATCCACCTACATTTTTTTATAAATTAAAAACCCTACTAGCATACCTAATAAAGATAGTATATTAACTCTAAAGTTTATCCCAAAGGTTAAAGAAATAAGCTTCAGGTCAAGTGTAACAGGGTTTGACATCCCAATTAAAAAATATTTTTTTAATAAAATTAAACTGTTAAAATTTTCTCCAAGGGCTTCACCTATCGCTCCTCCTATAAGTCCGCATATTAAAAGTAAGAGAATCAAATAAACCAACCCTTTATTTGAATGAACGCTCACAAGGTATCCCCCTCTATAATTATTGATTATTTAAGGATTTTTTAAACAATTATAAAAAATATTATATTTCTACTTATATTAGTTTATCATTTTAAAATAAAGTCTACAAGATATTTAGTGAAAGAATGTTGAAACCTTCAAAAACCACATTAATAAAAGAGCCTCAAGCTCTTTTATTAATGTATTATAAAGCATTTGTTTTTATATCATTAATTCCTTCAATAATATAATCTCTTATCCAAAATATAATTTCTTGATCGCTTAAATCATTACCTAGGATTTTTCTAATTTCCCTTGTATCAAGTATAAACGACCTATCATTAAATATATGCTTATAGAGGAAATCAATATTAGGATACAGCAATAAGCTTATTATTGTATCCTGAAGACTTCCTATTGGTGCTCTATCAATATGGCTGTATTTCATCATAGCTGTTAAAGTAGTTCCAACTCCAATATTTGACTCCACATTTAAATATCCTTCGCATCTAATACATGCTGCTTCAAATAATGAAATCCCAAGCCCAACCCTACGGCTTGTCCGTGTTGTTATAAATGGATCCTTTATTTGGGACAGCATTTCCTTTTTAATACCCCATCCATTGTCTCTGATTTCTATCTTTAAATAATCCTTTATAATATTTTCATCAACTGTTATTTCTATAAAATTTGCACTAGCTCCAATTGAGTTTTGAACAATATCCATAATATGTAGGGATAATTCTCTCATTCTAATCACCTGTTAAATAATATTTTTATATGTATTATAACAGATTTTAATACAGATTTTAATATTTTCAAATAATATTAACAGATTATTTAATTATTATTTGTGATACTTCTTTTAGAAGATTACTTAATATTACCACTTGCTGCCCTGTAGTCCTTTTACATAGATTCAAATCCTTAACTTCATAACCTTTTATATATTGGTTTGTAAATTTTTCAAAATTACTTTTAAAGGGTTTTATTATATTAAATGAATTGAATTTTTCTAATTCTATATAGTTATTATTCAAATCTATAATATATTTTTTTAGTATTTCTACATTGCTTATATCAACCTTTTGAATATCATTACTTATTTTACATTGAAGTTTAACAATTTCCACAGAATTATTAATAAATTTGTTAATATACTCAATTTCTTGATTCCCTGATTCTTCAATGCTTGAAAAATCAAATTCATTTACAAGGCAATTGTAACTTAATTCTTGTAACTTGTCCTTTTTTTGTGTTATCAAATCCTTGTTATCAGATATATCAATTACTACTCTAAATATAGAATCATCCTCAATAACTACAGGATCAAAATCATTATTTTTTATAGCATTTTTAAGTACCTCTGCATTACTTTTACTAATAAATGCACCTGCTTGTAAAAAAAATATCTTATAGGTCCTGGTTGTGTTATTACTAGCAACAACAATTGGTTCGTACTCATTTTGAGAATAATTTGCTGTTGAACTATTAGGAATAAATATTTTAGTAATAATGCTCCCAGTTATAACAGCTATCAAAGGAATAAGAATAAAAAAACCTAGTATGGTTTTAAGTTTTGAATTTGAAATACCTTTGTAGATCTCCAATCTTGTATATTTCATTAACTCACCTGCTTTCAATTTTTTGTACCAATGGATTTTTACAATTATATGCTAGTGATGTACAAAAAATTAAAAAGAAGCACAATTTTGTGCTTCTTTATTTTAAAATTCTAGTTGCTCCCATATATCTGCTTTTATAATAACTACTTGATAGCTTGGTAATAGCAATCCCTCTGCTAGAGGATGCTTCAAGGAAATTACCACTACCTATATAAATACCAACATGGGAAATTCCAGCTTTATAAGTTTCGAAAAATACTAAATCTCCAGGTATAAGATCTGATTTTGAAACTGCAGCACCTAACTCTGATTGACCACTTGCAGAATGAGGTAAACTAATACCGAATTTATTGAATACATACATTGTAAATCCAGAGCAATCAAATCCTTTTGGACTTGCTCCTCCAAATACATATTTTATTCCCATAAATTGTTTTGCATATTCAATAATTTCTTGAGCTTTTTCAGTTGACACAGTTGTTGAAGTTGTACTTCTTGATGCTATAACCTTTGTTGTACTTTTGGCAGCTGTAGTCACTACTTTTTTAGCCTTTGCTGCTTTTTCAGCAGCTATTTTAGCTTTTTTTTCCTCAGCAGCCTTTTTAGCTTTCTCTGCTTCAGCAACAAGCCTTGCCTTTTCTGCTTCCTCAATACGCTTTTTTTCCTTTGCAATAGCTGCAAGCTTTGCTTCTTTTTCTTTAAAAGCTAATACATCTTTTGCATTCAAGATTTTCTCAGGAATAATACTTTCAAATTCATTGCTTTCAGCTTTAACTAAGAAGGTTCTTTTCGGAATAATAACTTCATCACTAAGAATGGATTTATTTTCAGAAACTTTAGTTATTTTATTTTCTTGATTAGTTGCAGCAATAATGATTTGAGAAGTACCTGCTACAGATGCTGTTACAAGTAATGCACATAGTGCTCGTTTGTATTTTATCATTACAAAACTCCCTCCTGTCTCCGAAGTTAGCTGGCGGGTTCGAGAGAAGGATTCTCTACCAGTAAATACTGGATACACCCCACAATTGGTTCCTCCGTACCCTATAAAAGGGATTCGACATTTTATTATTTTATTATACACATATTAAGATAAAAAATCAAATGCATAATATACCATGTATAATCTAGGATTTTATACAATAGGATTAAATAATATTTCATGGTTAACAACCTATTTAATTACTTCTATATTTATCTAATATAATCATCCCAGGGCTTCCAATTTCTTCAACACCCAAAGTAACCCTTGCTATCTTGTAATTATTATTTATCCAAAATTGTTGAGCTCTATTATTGTTTTCCATAATAAGTGCATAAAACTTATTCACGAAAAATTTGCTTGAGAAATACTCCTCTACACTTTGCAATATTTTTGTTCCTAAGCCCAAACCCCTATACTCTTCCAGTAATATTAAAGAGGTTAAGCATAATTCATTTGGGTTTTTGCTTTCTAACCTTCCTTTTAAAATTCCAATTGCGAATTCTTTATATTCAATGCAACAGAAAAATTCCATGGAATTAATTAGAGTTTCTAAATATCTTTGATGAATTTCCTCTAAACTGAATATTGAAGCTCTACCCATAGCAACAACACTTTCATCTGATTGATTCACACATCTTAAAACATCATTTAAATCCTCTTTTTCTATGTTTCTGATTGCAATATCTCTATTTATAATATTAACTGGCATCAAGATATCACCCAATTTCTATAGTTTTGCTCAAATTTTATTTGATGTTAATTTAATTCTATAAACTTTTCTTTTTTCCTCTTTTTAATATACATTAATTTGATTGTATAATATAAAAAAAGAGAGACAAATTGCCTCTCCAAGTTTTTAAATAATAAATTTGTTAATCCGAAATACCGTTGCCTTAATTTTGACACCTATCTCTCGATAGGTGGGTGCTCGCATAAATGCTTCTATCTTCCAAATGCCAAAGCTGGACTTATATAAGGCATGACATAGACACTTAATTTAAAGCTCCCTGATTTAAAATGTAGGTTCAAAATAAAAGCCTATCGAATATTTCAGAAAATATTTATTCATGGTGCGGAGAGCGGGACTTGAACCCGCATGGTATAACCACACGCCCCTCAAACGTGCGCGTCTGCCAATTCCGCCATCCCCGCTTAACATAGTCAATTATAGCAAAATCATTTTTCACTGTCAATATACTAATATTTGATAAATCTCACATTATTAACATTAGTATTGTAAATACAGAGAATGCAGCGTCAGCTGCCCACAGCTGACCCCTCCCTAGAATGCGCAAAAATAACCTGTTTTTAAAAGTGGCCTCCATAATTGATGGAGCCTGGTCAGCCGTTGGAGGCTGACGCTACAAGGGCTTACTTAAGTTTTATATAAGAAATTATAAATATTATAGATTTTCTTAACCCTTAAAATATAGTTTCTTGTTTCATTAAATGGTATTTTTTCAACATCCAAGTACTTTTCTCCTTTATCATTTGTTGTGATCCATTTAGTAACATTTCCACTTCCTCCATTATAGGCTGCCAGTGCACAGTTAATATCTGCATTAAAATCCTTATATAGTTTTGAAAAATAGAAGGAACCAAATTGAATATTTAAATCAGGATTATAAAGTTGATTTTCATCAAAACTATCAATATTTAACAATTCTGCAATGTACATACCTGTCTGAGGAGTTATCTGCATCAAACCTGTTGCTCCCTTATTTGATTTGGCATATGGATTAAATTTACTTTCAACTCTGATTATTGAATAAATAAGATATGGATCCATATCATACTGTGCCGAATATTTCATTACACTTTGATTATATTGTAAAGGAAAAATTTTTTTCAATATGGGTTTATAATTTACTAAAATAATCATACTGAATACTATGACAAACATTATTACAAAGATCCTCCTAGTCATTAACATCCTCCACTGATAGTATTTCATACATAATTTTATTAAGCTGATTTTTAGTATATTCCACATCATAACTATTATCAATTATATAGTCAGCATATTTTTTCTTTTCTTCAAATGGCATTTGAGAGTTAATTCTGCTAATTGCTTCTTCATATCCTATTAAATTTCTTTCCATTAATCTCTTTATTTGAATATCCTTATTGATA